>NZ_ATCO01000077.1:0-36677 GCF_000422025.1 Geobacillus sp. WSUCF1
GAGATCCGTAGAGAACAGCAGGAAATGCGCAAAGAGCAAGAAGAATTCCGGCGGATCCAGCAAGCTCTCCTTGAAGGCCAAAAGCGGTTAGAAGAAGAACAAGCCCATATCAAAGCCGGCCAAAAAGAACTGTATGATCTGATGTCTGCCCTGCTTCACCGCCAGGATGAAACCGACGCCGCACTCGACGCCCTCGCGATGGACGTGCACAAACTTCACGGTGAAGTTTCTTCCATCCACCAAAGACTCGACTCCTTAGAGAAAAAAGTCGATTCCCATGCCCAATCATTCAATGAACAGCTGAACAACATCAAACTTGACATCACCTTCCTCTCGAACAAAGTCATCGAACACGAACGGGAAATCTACAAAATTAAGAATGTCATTTTATGACGATAAAGCAGGCGGGCCGCCTAAGCCCGCCTGTCCTTTTATTTCAATCCTTCTTCCACCTGTTTGATCATTTCCGACACCGACGTCAATCCGCCGCCTGAGAGATACCAATAATTTGGATCCAAGTAGACAATGTGGCCGTTTTGATATGCTTTCGTCTTTTTCACAAGCGCATTTTCAATCGTTTGCTTCGCTGTCGGCTTTCCTTCTACAACGGCGTCGCGGTCAATGACAAACAAGTAATCCGGGTTTTTCTCGGCAATATACTCAAATGATACGCTTTGTCCATGAGGATTCGTCACTTTCAAATTCGGGTCTGCGGCTGGCACGCCGAGCACATCATGGATGAGCCAAAGCGCGAACCTTTGCCGTACGCACTCACTTTCCCACCGGTCGTCAAAATGATCAGCGCTTTTTTGTCTGCAGCCTTTGTCTTCACTTCTTCGATTTGTTTTTCAATATTGGCCAGTTCCTCATCTACTTCTTTTTCTTTGCCAAACATTTGCCCGATCAGCTTCATATTGTTTGTAAATGAATCCCAATAATGTTGAGTGTCAATCCCTATATACACGGTTGGGCCAATCTCTTTCAACTTGTCATACAAATTTGCTTGACGACCGGAAATAAAAATGACATCCGGCTTGATTTCGCTCAATTTTTCAAAATCCGGCTCCATCAAGCTGCCGACGTTTTGGTAGTCGCTGCTTTTATATTTCTCCAAGTATTTCGGCACGTTCATCTGGGGCAAAGCTGTCACCTTCACCCCTAGTTTATCAAGGGTGTCCAGCACTCCAAAATCAAAGACAACCACTTTCTCTGGATTTTTCTTGACTTTCGCCTCTCCAAGCTGGTGCTTGATCGTCATTTCCTCGGCTTGTTCCGTTTTCTTCTCGTCATTCTTCCCACTTGCTCCGTTGCTTGTATTCTCCTTATTGCCGCAAGCAGCCAGTACAATGAGAAGCAAAGCAACCACTACCATCAGCCAACGCTGTTTCATTGGCTATACCCCCCTTTGGAAATTCAAATTATATGTTGACGGCTTTCGTATTCACTCGACAAAGGGCGCCCTTTCTTGCCGATGTCAACATGAAAGCCGGCTCAACCATTTTTTACTTAATTGGAATCTTCTTCATTTTGATCGCGTCTCCCCGTCCCATGTTTGAATCCGAGACGGAGCTCTTCACCAAGCAGGCCCATAGGCTTCCACAGCCCGCTTTTTCACTAGTCAAGATGGACGCTTTCTCATGGAAAATTGCTAAAAATACACACAGATGCGCCGATTTTCAATCGTCTGCACGCGCACATCCAAATCATAAATGCCGCGAAGCACTTCATCGCGCATGATCGATGAAACATCCCCTTCACAGACGACCGCTCCATCTTTTAACGCGACCATATAATCGGAGTAACAGGAGGCAAAGTTAATATCGTGCATCACCATCACGATCGTTTTGCCAAGCTCATCGACCAGCTTGCGCAGCACCTTCATCATTTGCACAGCGTGTTTCATATCTAAATTGTTCAACGGCTCGTCCAAGAAAATATAATCCGTATCTTGCGCCAACACCATCGCGATATAAGCTCTCTGCCGCTGTCCGCCGCTCAACTCGTCCATATAGCGGTCTTGCAATGGCTCCAACTCCATATAGCGGATCGCCTCACGCACATAGTCGCGATCTTGGCGCGTCAAGCGGCCGCGCGAATACGGAAAGCGGCCGAACGACACCAATTCGTGTACCGTCAAGCGAGCCGCAATGTGGTTGGATTGCTTCAAAATGGAAATTTTTTTCGCCAACTCTTCTGTCCGATAACGAGCAATTTCTTTTCCTTCAATCCAGATTTCTCCGCCATCTTTTGGAATTAAGCGGCTCATCATGGACAAAAGCGTGCTTTTCCCCGCCCCGTTCGGGCCAATGAGCGATGTGAGCTTGCGGCGTGGAACAGATAAAGATACACGGTCAATCACGGTCTTCCCACCGTATCGCTTCAATACTTGTTTCACCTCTACCATGCTTTTCGCTCCTTTAACAAAAGGTATAGAAAATAGATGCCTCCGACCATGTTGACAATGACAGACAACGTCGTCGAAAAGGTGAACACTCGCTCGACTACCAGCTGGCCGCCAACGAGGGCGATGATGCCGAACAGCGCCGCTCCTGCAAGCAAATAACGATGTTCATACGTTTGAAAAAACGCATACGCCACATTGGCGACTATCAATCCGAAAAACATGATGGGACCAACAAGCGCGGTCGAAACCGACACCAACACCGCCACAATCATCAGCAGCCGTTTGACGACCGTTTCATACGCCACGCCTAAATTGATCGCATGATCTTTGCCGAGCGACAGCACGTCCAACTCGTGAAGATGACGGTATGTATACAATGTCGCAGCCGCAATGAGCAGGCCTGCCGGCCAAAGCAAGTCTGTTTTTATATTGTTGATGCTCGCAAACATTCGATCTTGAATGATGGAAAATTCATTTGGGTCAATCAAATATTGCATGAAAGACGTCAAACTTTGGAAAAACGTACCGAGAATCATCCCAACAAGCAAGATGAAATATAAATTTTGCCCTTCACGGCGAAACAAAAACGAATACAATAAAACTGAAAAACCGATCATCGACCCAGCAGACAAGAGAAAGTGCGAGGTGTTGCCCATCATGGTCAACGTCGTCGAACCGAACAAAAACACCACAGCAGTTTGTACAAGCATATAAACGGAATCAAGCCCGATAATGCTTGGAGTTAAAATACGATTATTGGTCATTGTCTGAAATAAGACGGTCGAAACCGCCCCCGCCCAACCGACAAGCACCATCGCGACAATCTTTTCGCTCCGCGAGCGCAACACATAGTCAAAATCCCCTCGCAAGTGTGTAAACAAAAACAACACGATCAATCCGAGCGCCAATACCACGAGCACAACCACTTTCATCCGATTAGACATACTGCTTCGTTCTCCTTACGAGCAAATATAAAAAGACACCGCTTCCGATTACTCCAACCGTCAAGCCGATCGGAATTTCGTATGGATAAATGGCGACTCGGCCAAATACATCGCAAATCAGCACAAACAAAGCGCCAAATATGGCTGTCAACGGCAATACTTTGCGCAAATGATCCCCATAATACATCGTGACGATGTTCGGAACGATCAGCCCTAAAAACGGCAGCGTCCCAACCGTCAACACCTCAACAGCAGAAACAACAGCGACAATGAGGAGACCAGTGTAGACAATCGAACGGTAGCGAACCCCTAAGTTCGTCGCCATCTCCTCCCCCATGCCGGCGATCGTAAACCGATTGGCGTATACATAAGCGATTGCCATGAGCGGAACGCTCACATACAGCATTTCATAACGTCCTTGCATCATAACGGAAAAATCGCCGTGCATCCATGCGGACATCGATTGAATCAAATCATATTTATAAGCCAAAAACGTCGTGACAGAACCGACAATATTGCCAAACATCAAGCCGATGAGCGGAATAAAGATCGAATCTTTATACTTCACACGATCCAAAACCGTCATAAACAGCAGCGTCCCCGCAAACGCAAACACAACGGCAATAGCCGCCTTCACAAGCGGCCCTGCGGCAGCGAATGCAATCATGGACACCAACAGGCCAAGCCGCGCCCAATCCATCGTTCCCGCCGTCGTCGGCGACACAAATCGGTTTTGGCTCAACTGCTGCATGATCAAGCCGCAAATGCTCACGCTTGACCCGGCGATCAGAATGCTGATGAGCCTCGGCAAGCGACTGATCAAAAACACTTCCCACGCCTCACGGTCGCCGGCAAACAGCTCGCGAGGCGATAAATCATGCACACCGACAAACAATGATGCCGCAGCCAAAACAACAAGGAGCACCATCCATTTTTTCATGTTTTCTCATCCTGTCTTCCGTTCTATCCCATCATACAAGTCGAATGACGATGCCATGTCCAGAGGGCTGGTGAAAAACGACCGATTTCGCCGAACCCGTTGCTTTCAGCTGAAAGAGAAGCGTTGATTTTACAGGACTTCTCAATTTGAGAAGAGATTCCGTTTTCCGCGATTTTTCACTAAATCACCAGCCTTCCAGACTCAATTGCTTTACAGGTGCAATTATGATATTGATTATCTTTCCTAATTAAAAAGATAAATTCTGCTTGTGTTGAGAAGCAACCAGCACCGCCAAGATGGCTGGCATCTCCTCAATCGCTGTTCTTTTCAAGTCAAGCCATTCTGTCCGCATGCGGCCACCACATCTCACTCCATTCTTTTGAAAACCATGTTCCCGCCCAAACCTCTAAAAAGAGAAGGATTATCATTTTCACATACCATATTTTAATTGATAAAAATTATCATTGTCAATATTTTCATCATTTTTTTTTTCTGTTTTCTTATTTTTTCTTCATTTATCGACAAAAATAAGGTTCTCTTTCGTTTGAGACACCCTTCCTCTAGAAGGACGATGGTGGGCAAAAGAGGGGCGAAATACGTTCAGCCTTCTAAAATTCCTGCACCTCTCGAGGTTGCCAATTTCGGCGCAGCATCCATTGTTGACCAGCAAGATCGGAAGGCTGGAAAATGTTGTACAACATGCTGTTGGTCCCAACATCTTTTTCATCTTGTATAATTCAGCTTTTTCTCGCGAAAATGCTGCCGATTTGTATGCAACAGCATGTTTTGTCCAGCCTTCCCGTATCTAGACTTATATTCCTTTCTGCAACTCAATCTCCATCTCGAGCAAAGCATAGCTTAACGTTTTGCCATGCGGGTCAAGGGCCAATGAGGTAGTGACGCCGCCTTCAAGCGCATCTTGACAGACAAATTGCAAGGAGGCGATGTTGGGAAGTTCGTATCGAACCACATCCCCTTTCACAATCGAGCTCAAATGCTCCTTCACTTTTTCTGCGGTTACCATTTGGGACAGCAGAGGATAATCCGTTTCCCGAAAAGGAATAAGCGACAAGATTAACGTATTTCCTTTGTCCCCGGCCCGGCAGTGGGCCAAATCATACAACTTCACTCTCATCGTCGTCACTCCCGGATCGTTATTTGTACATTGACCATTTGGCGTGGAATCAATGTCGAAATAATGCCAATGACCTCATGCACGTATTTCCTTGCCCCGCCGCCGCCTGCCGGGCCGTTTGTGTACAGCGATTCCACTTCCTCACCAATCAGTTCAGCCTGTTCTTTTGTATCCGCTTTCCCTGCCACCCGCAACCGGACTTCATACGGCTCGCCGCCCTGTCCTAAAAATGACCGATGGGCTGATGATAAGCCAATATAGTCCACCTTCAGATTCACAAAACAGTCTTTTAACCGCTCATACACAATTTCCCCGGCAAGCTGCGCCCGCCGCAAAGCGTTCGGCCCCGCATACGAAATTTCGCCTTCCCCGACAAAACCGCCATGATAGCCAATGCTCACCTTTAACATATCTGGTTTTGTTTTGCCACTTCCTCCGGTGATCTCAACACGGTCCGGACCGATTTCGCGCAGTTGGACTGTTGTCAAATCAACAACCACATCAGGGGTGATATAGGCTGTCGGGTCAGTCACTTCATATAACAGTTGCTCTTTGACAGTCATCGGGCAAATGATCCCTCCTGTCCCGTCTACCTTGCTGATCACAGCCGTACCGTCAGGCATCACATCAGCAAACGGAAACCCAAGTCTAGCCATGCCAGGGACGTCTTTCTTTCCCGGATCCGCAAAATAGCCGCCGGTAATTTGTCCGGCACACTCGAGCAGGTGACCGACAATCGCTCCCTTAGCTAAACGTTCTGTATCATCAAGCGGCCATCCATAATGGTAAATCATCGGCGCAAGAAATAACGACGGATCCGCTACACGGCCTGTCACGATTACGTCTGCCCCCGACTGCAGCGCAGGCAGGAGCGCATCAGCACCAAGGTAAGCATTCGCGGATAATATCGTTCCGTAGCTATCGATCGGTTTCCCTGACTCAATTGCCAACATTTGTTTATCAATCTTTTCCATTACATCATCCCCGATGACAGCCGCTACTTTTATTTTTAGTCCCTTCTCCCGCGCCATAGCGGCGATGCGCTCCGCTGCCGCTACTGGATTGGCAGCCCCCATATTCGTAATCAGGCGGACGCGGTGCTTCACAATGAGCGGAAGAAGCAGTTCCATTCTTTTTTCTAATAACGGGTCATACCCGCGGGAAGGGTTTTTCCATTTTTGTTTTTGCGCCAAAGCAATCGTTCGCTCCGCCAAACATTCCAAAACAAGATAGTCCAACTGTCCCTTCTCTACTAAAATCGCGGCAGGCTCCAACCGATCACCGGAAAATCCTGCTCCAGCTCCTATTCTGACCATTTTCTCGCCTCCGTTTGCTTTCTTGTTACATTCCTTGTTATTATCAGAGAGAAATCGCCCCCGTAGCTAAAGCGACAATCGTCATCACAATAGTCGTTCCGAACGCCCATTTAAAAATAAATCGTTGGTGGGCACCAAGATCGACACCTGACAAGCCGATAAGTATAAAGGTGGATGCCGTCAGCGGGCTGAGCGGAAAACCAGTTGTCATCTGTCCCAAAATGGCAGCGCGCCCGATTTCGACGGGATCGATGCCGAATGAAGCCGCCGTTTCGCTTAAAATCGGCAAAACTCCAAAATAATACGCATCAGGGGTAAAGACAAGACTTAACGGCATGCTTGTGACCGCCACTATAAGCGGCAAATAAGATCCCATCGCGTCAGGAATGATCGAAACCATCGCTTTCGCCATCGCATCAACCATTTTTGTACCGGTTAAAATGCCAGTGAAAATGCCGGCTGCGAAAATCATCGTCACCACCAATACAACATTGCTCGCATGAGACGTGAGCCGCTCTTGCTGATCCTTGACATGCGGATAATTAACAAGCAAGGCAATCGCAAACGCAAGCATAAACAAAACCGGAAGCGGCAGCCACCCTTTAATTAAGGAAACGAGCAACACAATCGTCAAAATGACATTAAACCAAAATAAGTTAGGCCGTTTCGCCTCTCCCCCGTCAAGTGACGGTGTCAGTTGTTCCGTATCCAGTTCGACGACTCCCACTCGTTCCCGTTCCTTTTTGCCGAGCCAATAAGCAGCAAACAACACCCAAACAATCCCCGCCAACATCGCTGGAAGAACAGGGTTAAACAACTCGGTTGAATCGACATGCAGTGTTGCCATAGCTCTAGCCGTCGGACCACCCCAAGGAATCATGTTCATTACTCCAGCCCCTAAACAAACGACACCCGATAGTGTAAGCGGATTCATTCCTAAACGCCGATAAAGAGGAAGCATCGCCGAAACGGTAATCATAAAAGTCGTCGCCCCGTCGCCGTCGAGGGCAACCAGCAATGTTAGCGTTGCTGTGCCGATGACAATCTTTAACGGATCACCTTTTACTAAACGAAGGATGCGCGAAACAATCGGATCAAACATGCCGCTGTCGATCATCAACCCGAAATATAGGATGGCGAATGCAATCATAATCCCCGTCGGAGCTACTTTTTGAATTCCTTCCAACATCATCGTTCCCATCTGCGTCCCAAACCCGCCGATCAGCCCAAAAACCACCGGTACAAGCACTAAGGCAATCAATACCGAGATTTTTCTTGCCATGATTAAAGCCAGAAAAACACCAATCGTTAAAAACCCCAATAACGCCAACATTATCCCATTCCCCCTTCAAAATTGTTTCGTTCTATTTTCTTGCAAAATAAGTGCCAATGCCAAAAACAAAAACATCCGCTTTACATTCAATACAGCGGATGCGCCTTTTCTTATTCTTTAGAAAATGAATGGCTAAAACATGAATGCACTCCTTGTTGCTGCTCATTTCTAAAAAACTAGAATCGTTTCTAGGAAATTAAAAAAGACAATGAGCGATTGATTGCCAAAAAAGAAAAACCTTAACAGGCAAGGTTTAGTGGATAGCGCTTACAAATCAAGAATATTTGCTTCACCACAGCTCCCCTCTAATATTTATCATCCGTTAGGAGCAGAAGAAGGCAAATCCTCGGAAATCCCTAACTTTTTCAATTTGTTATACAACGTGGCGAGTGACACGCCAAGCTCTTTAGCCGCTTGTTTCTTCCCTTGTACATCGGTGCCAAACTGACGAAGCGCTTCGACAATCAAACGCTTTTCTGTTTCTTCAAGCATCTTTCGTAACGGTTGGATCGATGTAGAGGAACGGAAAACCTCCGGGTCTTTCATGATCGATGGGGGAAGATGATGCAGATCAATTTCCATTCCATCAGTCATGCAAATGGCATAATCAATCACGTTTTTTAATTCTCTTATATTTCCAGGCCAATCGTATGATTGCAACAAAGCCATTGCAGCCTGGCTGATTGAGCAAACAGGACGCTGTCCCCCACCACCTGAGGCTTGTATTATAGAATGAGCCAAAAGAGGGATATCTTCCTTCCGCTCACGGAGCGGGGGGAGATGAAGCGTAATTACATGAAGGCGATAAAACAGGTCTTCCCGAAAATACTGCTTTGCTACAAGCTGGCGCAAATCCTTATTTGTTGCGGCAATGATGCGCACGTCAATCCTCCTTTCGTGTGTATCTCCAACTTTGCGAATTGTCTTTTCTTGCAGCACACGCAATAGCTTTGCTTGCAAATCATACGGAAGATCCCCGATTTCGTCCAAAAAAATCGTTCCCCCGTCCGCCAGTTCAAACAGCCCGATTTTCCCTCCTTTTTTCGCATGTGTAAACGATCCCTCCACATAGCCGAACAATTCGCTTTCCAGCAAAGCGGCAGGAATGGCCGCACAATTTACAGGAACAAATGGATGTTCAGCACGCGGACCCTCCTGGTGAATCGCCTGAGCAAACAGTTCCTTGCCGGTTCCACTTTCCCCCATAATTAACACTGGCAAGTCCGACTCTGCCGCCCGTTTCGCGATACGGATCATTTCCTTGATCTTGTCATTATGGCCGATGATATGCGCAAACGTATAAGTAGCCCGATAAATCGAATAGACGGTCCTTTTCAATTCATTCAATCTTTCTTTGTTTCGCTTCAGCTCCTGCGTCAATTTGTGCACTTCCGTCAGCCCTTTGCAAACTGATACCGCTCCAATCACTTGGCCATGGACAACAATCGGTGCCATATCAACGACATACTCATTGGAACCTTCCTTGCGGTACACCCCGGTTCTCACTTTCCCGTCCTTCAACGTTTCTGGGAGAAGGGCGTTAGGCCGCACATCGCGCAGCCGTTTACCTATAATCTCGTTTTCCTTCACACCTGTTATGCGTGTATACTCCGGATTGACAAGGCGCACAACCTCACAGTCATCGATCACTAGTACGCCGTCATGGACGGACTGAAGAATGGCGAACAGCCATTGCGCTTGTCCATCAGCATCTTTGACGAGCTTGTCGAAACGACTCACCACTTTCATTCCCCCTTCCACAAAGAAAAAAGCTATTTCTCCCCTTTGTCTTTGATTTCTAAGCGTTTCTATCAGCCAAGCAACAGCAGACTTCTGGAGCGAAACGTGTTTGTTGTTATTTTGTACGCAGCTTCACCGCTCTTCACGACGTCAAAAACGCAAAAATCTCCTTCACGGAAAAGCGCACCTCGGGAAACGTGGTCGATGCAGCCGCCCCGTTGGCTGCATCGTACACGTCTTCTAGCTGAAACGCTCCCGATTGCCAAACGTATTTTTCCATCACCTGGTGCTGATAATCGACAATCCAATACTCACGGACCCCCGCTTTCTCATAATAATGACGCTTCAGCAGCCGGTCGTTGCGGGCGGTGCTTGGCGACAACACTTCCACCACTAGGTCGGGGGCGCCGTAACACCGACCTTGGCACAGTTTCGTTCGATCACCAATAATAGATAGGTCGGGCAGCACCGTTACATTTTTCGTTCCTTTTTGTTCATCTTCAAACAAAAGGACGACTTGGAGGTTGCTGCCGAACACAAGACAAGGACTTCCTTTTAACGCCATGCGAAACTCGGCAATCAAATTGGCGACCACCCCTTCATGCTCATAAGGAGCTGGGGACATCAACACAATCGTTCCTTCGTACAGCTCCATCCGCTCATCTCCAGCCAAAGAAAAAAACTCGCCGAGCGTATACCGGCGTTGTTCGCCTGGTTGGCTCATGCCGTTCTCCCTCCCTGCACATGCTCTTTCTTCTATTGTAAGCAAACCGTTTGCTCGCCGACAATCGCCTCCACCAATGGCTTGACGCTAAAAAAAAAAAGCGCCCTCCTAAACGGCAGCGCACTTTGCTCCATTTCTTATCCTTTGACCAACACCGTTTTAATCGCCGTGAAAAACTCGATGGCTGCCCGCCCTTGCTCACGCGAGTGGGAGCTCGACTGCTTCATCCCGCCAAACGGCGCTTGCAGTTCGACTCCTGCGCTTTCTTCATTGATCCGGACGAGCCCGGCCTCGATGTCTTGGATGAACGCGAGCATCTTGCCGATATTTTGCGTGAAAATCGAGGCGCTCAATCCAAACGGTGTGTCATTGGCGAGAGAAAGCGCTTCTTCCAGCGAATCCACTTTGATTAACGCCAACACCGGCCCGAAAATTTCCTCGCGAGCGATCGTCATGTCGGGCGACACGTTTTCAAAGATGGTCGGCTGCACATAAAACCCTTTTGCCCGTTCCCCATCGGTCAAACGTTGCCCCCCGTAAACGAGCGTCGCCCCTTCTTCGATTCCTTTTTGGATATAAGAAAGGACCGTCTCGAGCTGCTTTTGGCTGGCGCACGGCCCCATCCAAACGCCGTCCTCGAGTCCATTGCCGATGTTCAGCTGCTTCACTTTTGCCAACAATTTTTCCTTAAATTGATCATAGATGGTACGCTGGACGAACACACGGCTTGTCGCCGTACATTTTTGCCCCGTCGAACGCAGTCCTCCGCTAATCGTCGCTTCGACGGCGCGATCAAGGTCAGCGTCCTCGAGCACGATCACCGGATTCTTTCCGCCCATTTCCAGCTGGTATTTCGCCCCTCGGGCTACCGCTTTTTGGGCGATCGTTTTGCCGACTTCATTGGAGCCGGTGAAGGTGATGCCGTGAATATGGGGGTGTTCGGCGATCGCATTGCCGATGACCGATCCTTTGCCTGTCACCAAATTCACCACACCGGCCGGCAGCCCCGCCTCGTCAAAGCATTCCACGATTTTCGCTGCCGTGACCGCCGTTTCCTGCGCCGGCTTAAACACCACCGTGTTTCCATAGACGATGGCGGGTGCGATTTTCCAAATCGGAATCGCGACTGGAAAGTTCCACGGCGTGATGACCCCGACCACGCCAAGAGGCACGCGCGTCGTAAACATCAACGCTTCGCTGTCCGTGGATGGAATGACCTCACCGATCGATCGCATCCCCTCTCCAGCGTAGTAGCGCAAAATATTGACTCCCCGCTGCACCTCCCTTTCGCTTCCGGGAGCGTTTTTCCCATTTCCCTTGTCATCGTTTCCGCGATCTCGTCAAGCCGTTTCTCAAGAACGTCAGCCGCGCGGAACAAATACTCTCCGCGTTTCGGGCCGGATAACTTCCGCCATGCCGCCTGCGCCCGCCGCGCCGCCTCCACCGCGGCGTTTACATCTTCCGCACTAGACTCTTGGACATAGCCGACGATGTCATCGATGTCGGCTGGGTTGAGGCTCGCTTCTGTTTTCCCGGATGCAGAAGGGACCCATTGTCCGTTGATGTAGTTCAAGTATGTTTGTTGCTTTGTGCGTACCGTCATTGCACCTTCTCCTTTCCATAAATAAGATTGCTACCGTATATGATTTGAGAAAGAATTTTCGTTCCTGTCATGTTTCGGAAATATTGCCTCGCTTCCTGTTCACAATCAAACTCAAACATTTTGAAACTGCCATCCGGTGCGTACAAGGTAATAATCCACATTTAGAACACTCTCCACATCACCGTCATGAACGTTGCCCTACTTTTTTTGGGAATCGTTCAAACGCGGTTTGAATGATCGCTTCTAATTGCCGGTAATGTTCCTTTTCCACGCGGACGATAGGCGGACGGACATATGGCCCGACCGGCAGGCCGACAATTTCCATCCCCGCTTTGACAAGAGCGACTTCGTATCCTTTTCGTTGCTTCCGAATGCGATGGATCGGAAGGATAACATGCTCATAAAGCTCTCCTAACAACGCCTTGTCACCGTCAAGCAGCGCCTGATAAAACAACCTAGAAATATGAGGAATGTAATTGGAAATCGCTGATGAATAGCTGGTAAATCCTAGCTGAATATAAGCAGGCATCGTCACCTCTGCCATTGGCATGCCGTTCAAATAATGCAGCCGTGAGCCGATCGTTTGAGTGATTTCAATGTTCAATTCCATATTTCCCGTGCCGTCTTTCAAGCCGACAATTTGCGGATAGTGAAGCAATTTTTGGAGCGTCTCGACTGTTAATACACTATTGGCCCGCTGATAGACAATGGCGTTGAGCGATGTGCTTTTGACAATCGCAGAAATATATTCGTATAGCCCTTCCTGATGGGGTTCAATTAAATAAGGCGGCAAAATCAAATATCCGTCTGCTCCTTTCCTTTCGGAAATCTCCGCCAATCGAAGTGCATAGATAATATTTCCTCCAACCCCCGTATACACAGGAACCTTCCCACCAACGATCGACACGGCTGCTTCCACCATTGCCTCGTACTCTTTTTCGCTAAGCGATTGAAATTCTCCAGATCCACAAGCAATGAAAACGGCGTTTAACCCCTCTTTAAGTAAAAATTGGATATTCCGCTCCAAAGCTTGGAAATCTATCTCTCCATTTTCGCGCATCGGTGTAACCGGAAATCCTAAAATTCCATTTGGTATGTGTTTATTCGCGTTTCTTGCCACTGATTCCTTCCCCTCTCCACAAAACATATTTATATTACAATTTTATTGTAAGACAAATTTAATATAATATCAATCTATATTACGTCAGCGGGGCTGGATTAAATAAACATAAATCATTGTGTATGCCGTGCTGTTCTGCCTTTGTGCGCTTTCCGCTCGCGGTATCAATGATAAAACGGAAAATTTCCCATCCAATCTCTTCTATCGTTGCTGTTCCCGTGGCAATTCTTCCGGCATCAATATCAATTAAATCATGCCATTGCGTCGCCAATTCCGTCCGCGTCGCCACTTTAACGACTGGAGCCATGGCTAAACCATAAGGCGTTCCTCTTCCTGTTGTAAACACATGCACATTCATTCCAGCTGCCAACTGTAGCGTTCCGCATACAAAATCGCTGGCCGGAGTGGCCGCAAACACAAGACCTTGTTTCTTCACCCTTTCGCCAGGGGGCAACACATCAACAATAGCGCTGCTTCCCGATTTCGCAATCGATCCTAATGCTTTTTCCACAATATTGGAAAGTCCGCCTTTTTTATTTCCAGGCGACGGGTTGGCGCTTCGGTCAGCTTCTCCCCGTTGCAAGTATCGGTCGTACCATTCCATTTCTCGAATGAGCGCATGTCCTACTTGTTCATCGACAACTCTTGGTGTCAGCAAATGAACCGCGTCTCTGACTTCTGTCACCTCGGAAAACAGTACAGTCGCTCCGGCGCGAACAAGCAAATCGGCCGCGTAGCCGACCGCAGGATTCGCCGTCACACCGGAAAAAGCATCACTGCCGCCGCATTGCAGTCCAACCACTAACCCAGAAAGAGGACATTCCTGACGTTGACGTTCATTTAACCGTTTTAGCCGCTCCTCTGCTTTTCTCATAATAGTCTCAATCATATCCGCAAATCCTTGATAATCCTGCAAAACGACAAGACTGTCCTCTTCTCCTTTGGCATTGAGCGACTGCGGCGATAATTTCTCACATCCAAGCCCGACGACGAGCACTTCGCCGCCAAAGTTAGGATGGGTCGAAAGGTTTTGCAATGTGCGAATCGGGATCACGGCTTCCGGCGCATGGATGGCTACGCCGCAACCGTAATGATGCTCCAATGCCACGACATCGTCCACATTTGGATATTTGGGAAGCAACTCCTTCTTGATTCGCTGCACTGCAATATCCAACACCCCTGCAACACATTGAACACTTGTCGTAATACCTAAAAGATTGCGCGTGCCAAAACTGCCATCAGCATTCCGATAACCTTGAAAGGTGTACCCTTCTAACGGTGGTAAAGCGACAGGCGTTTTCGTCGCGATGGGCAACTGGTGCAAATCTGGCGGATGTGGAAGACGAATGGACGATTCTTTGACCCATTCTCCTTTTTGAATGCGTTTTTGCGCGTAACCGATCACTTCCCCGTAGCGGACAATGGGATCGCCTTCACGAAAATCTGCTAAAGCAACTTTATGCCCTTGAGGAATATCTTCCATCAGCGTCAATCCACACGGAAAACGCGTCCCTTTCGTCAATCCGCCGGCATTGGCTACAATAGCAACATTATCCCGATCATTCACCTTAATATAAAGAGGCATTTGTTTCACCATCGAACATCCCTCCATAAAAAATGGATTCCTAAAGGCCGCGGATCATCCATGACCTTTAGGAAAAATGATCGCTAGCGGACGAGACAAGGCTTTTTCGGATGAAAGGTCCATCCAGGAATTAAGTACTGCATAGCCATGGCGTCGTCGCGAGCTCCTCTTCCCCATTTTTGATACAGCTGATGCGCTTCTTCAATTCGCTCCATATCAATCTCAATCCCTAAACCTGGTCGATCGGGAACATCAATCAGGCCATTCACAATTTGAAACGGCTCTTTCGTTAATCGCTGCCCATCTTGCCAAATCCAATGCGTGTCAATCGCCGTAATCTCTCCCGGCGCCGCAGCAGCAACATGGGTAAACATGGCTAACGAAATATCAAAATGGTTGTTGGAATGCGATCCCCATGTCAATCCCCATTCATGACACATTTGCGCCACACGGACGGAACCTTGCATCGTCCAAAAATGCGGATCAGCCAACGGAATATCTACGGCATGAAGCTGAATGGCGTGCCCCATTTGCCTCCAGTCCGTAGCGATCATATTTGTTGCTGTCGGCAAGCCGGTCGCTTTGCGGAATTCCGCCAATATTTCACGCCCAGAATAGCCGTTTTCAGCACCGCACGGATCTTCTGCGTAAGCCAAGATATGATGCATATTCCGGCATAAACGAATAGCTTCTTCCAATAGCCATGCCCCGTTTGGATCCAAGGTGATTCGCGCTTTAGGAAACCGTTTGGCTAGCGCCGCAACAGCTTCTATTTCTTCCTCTCCCGGCATCACGCCGCCCTTTAATTTAAAATCCGAGAATCCGTACTGTTCATAGGCGGCTTCTGCGAGCTGAACAATCGCTTCTGCTGTCAATGCTTCTTCATCCCGCAAGCGGAACCATCCATCCCGGTCTTGCGGTTCCCGATATGGCAAATCCGTTTTCTTGCGGTCTCCAATATAGAACAAGTAACCGAGAACTTTCACCGACTGCCGCTGTTGCCCTTCACCCAGCAAAGCTGCAACTGGGACTTCCAAAAACTTCCCTAACAAATCAAGCAGTGCGGCTTCGATGGCTGTTATGGCATGTACGGTTGTCCGTAGGTCAAAGGTTTGGTTTCCCCTGCCGGTTTTATCTCGATCGCCAAAAGTTTCGGATATCCGACGCAAAATGTTTTTGTAATCGCTGACCGCTCTTCCCACAACAAGAGGTTTCGCTTCTTCTAGCGTTTTTTGAATCTTTTCTCCCCCCGGCACTTCTCCGGCTCCTATATTTCCATAGTTGTCTTTCAACAAAACAATGTTTCGTGTGAAAAATGGTGCATGAGCTCCACTTAAGTTAAGGAGCATGCTATCATAGCCTGCAACCGGGATGACGATCATTTCCGTGACAACAGGAACGTTCCTTTTCATCAACGCTTCGACTCTCCCTTTCCAATTAAGCGTTTACACTTTTCGCTGTTTGCCCTTGCTCATGCGGAAGCTGCAAACGCTCCACTTTGTTGACGATAAACATATAGGACAGTGCGCCAATCAACAACACAACGCCGATAAACAGCAGTGCGTAGCTGAACGAATGGGTATGTTCAAGAATAAAGCCTACAACAATGGGAGTGACAATCCCCGCCAAATTCCCAGAGGTGTTAAATATCCCTGCACTGAGCCCAATGATCTCTTTTGGCGACATATCCCCGACCAGCGTCCATGTCAGTCCTGCCATCCCTTTGGCGAAAAACGAAACACATAAAATCAAAACAATGAGCGCGGGCGAATTTGTATAGTTCGCCAATAAAATGCAGCTTGATAGCAGGAAACCGATGATGATCGGTGTTTTTCGGGCCACCGCCAGCGATTTGCCGCGCTTCAGCATCGAATCCGACCAATAGCCGGCCAATATTCCACCCAAGAAGGCAGCGGCATATGTGAGCGATGTAACGAAACCTGCTTTCAAAATGGATAAATGCTTTTCTTGCACAAGATACGTTGGAAGCCATGTTAAGAAAAACCATACGATCGTATTTAAGGAAAACTGGGCAATGTAAATGCCGATCATTTGTCGATTCGTCAGCAACAAGCGAGCGTGCGACCATTTAATAGGCGATTTTTGTTCACTCGCATCCACTAAGGCTCCGCTTTGTTCGATATACTCAAGCTCTTTTTGATTGGCCAGCGGATGGCGCTTTGGATCATGGATCAGCTTAAACCAAACAAACGTCAAAATGATCCCCATTCCCCCTGCCACATAAAAGATGGCTGGCCACCCATAAACATTGAGGAGAGAAGCTAAAACGGGAGTGAATAAAGCGAGCCCGAAATATTGAGACGAATTGTAAGTGGCCACCGCTTTCCCCCGCTCATTGGTTGGAAACCACATCGTTGTCAGGCGGCTGTTGCCAGGAAACGAGGGAGCTTCGGCAAGCCCGACAATAAACCGGAATAAAAACAACATGGCAAACCCAGTAACGAGCCCTTGCAGTCCCGTAAACAGCGACCATGTAAACAACCCTATGCCATACACAAGTCGTGTGCCAAAACGATCAAGCAGCCAGCCGCTTGGAATTTGCATAAACGTATACGCCCAGTTGAACGCTGAAAATGCAAACCCTAAAGCGACCGCATCCAATGCTAAATCTTCCTTCATCACCGGAGCGGCGATGCTTAACGCTGAACGATCAATATAATTGATAGCGGTTACAACAAATAAAATCGCTAAAATAAGATAGCGAACTCTCGTCCTTTTTACCGTCTCCCCCATTGTCTGACCCTCCCTAATCGTTTTATCCTGCAAACTCAACCAACGCCGCCAACAGCGCTTTCATATATCCAATCGAATAGGCATAACCAACATTGTTGTAACTCCAGTGGATGCATGTGTTGGGCCAAGAAGGATGCTCTGTATATGCGGCTCCTTCTAAAATCGGAACATGATCTGGATTTAAGCAACCACGAAAGCCTACTTTATATAATTCTAGCAAGATTCTGCACATATTCAGATCGCCGTCATCGAGCAACGCCTCTTCAAACGCTTTTGTCGTCGGCAAGCTGCCGCGGACATTGCGGAAATGAACGAGGAAAATTCGCCCTTTTCTCCCATAGTGGCGTATTTCATCATAGACGAGCGAACTCCCTCCCTCTTCTGCCCGCGTCCCGATGCAATATATATAGCCGACATGCCGGCTGGGAAATTCATCAATAATTCGCTGGTAGCCAAGGCCGCCAAATAAAGTGCCGGGATGAGGAACATCGGATGGATGCATGCCAATGGACACCCCATACTCCTCAGCAATCGGCACAAGCCGTCGATATGCTTCACAAAAACGCTTCCAATTTGTTTCAAACGACTTTACCAATTGTTCACCATTCATCTCGTTCGTCAGAAGCATTTCGCCGCGCGCGATGGCTCCTCCCCTGTGCAAAGCTCGATACTTTACAGTTAGATGCGGAAATGTATCTCCTTCAAATCGCTGTCTAACAATTGGAATACCTGCTTCGCCAAATACTTTCAGCGCCTGAACAGAATTTTCCAGCTCTTTTTCACCATCATGGTTCCCTTCCATAAAATTCTTTGTTAAATCAGGAAGTGTGACACGGTTGATGTCAAGTCCAAAAGAACGCAAACGCCGCTTCAGTTTCAGCAGTTCGTCAAGATCCGGGTATCCTTGTTCTTTCACCCCTCGAAATGCCGATCCGCTGCCAAAGTCAATACAATCGACGCCAAGCTGACTCAACTGTCTCAATTCCGCATCACTCAAATCCGTTGAATAAACCGTCACTGAAATTTTCATCATCGTCGCTTCCTCCTTTGCGTATGAATCGAAATGTCCTCTTCGATATAGCCTCCCCTCTAAAAATATGTAATATTGTATTCATGTAAAATTGTAATACAAATTTATTTTATAGTCAATTCCGAAAATAAAAAATAAAAGGGCAAAAGCCCTTTCCCCTTACATTGGATCGCTGGTCAAAACTGTTGTGTTTTCTAACCACTGTTGCTCGTAACTCAAAAGTTTTTCCCTTACAAAGCTTAAATGCCGATACATTTGCGCAAAAGCCTCATATGGGTCTCGCTTCTTTAAAGCATGATAAATGGCCAAGTGATGTTCAACTGTTATCTCACGATCACGCGTCCGAATGAGCCGATCCATTTTCTCATGAGTGATGAGCAAAGAAAAAATCATGCCTTCTACGACAGGATTGTTGGCGCTTAGCGCAATAATTTTATGGAAACGCTTGTCGTACACTCCATAATTATCATCTTCGCTATCCGCGATCATATCAATCGTTTCTTTCAATTGCTCGAGCTGCTCATCGGTGATTTTTTCTGCAGCTATTGTCACAAGCCCCAACTCTAACGCCATTCGAGCTTCAATAATAGCAGGCAAATTGTCGATCGACAATGCCAACATCACCGAAAATGGCTCACTGCCGATTTTGTCGTTAAAATACGTCCCGCCCCGCGTCTTTCGTGTAATCACCCCCATTGTCTCAAGCGAGCTCAACGCTTCGCGCAGTACAGGCCGGCTGACCCCTAACTTCTCCATCAATTCCATCTCTGGCGGCAATTTATCGCCTGGCTTCACTTGACCGCTTGCCAAAAGCTGAACAATCTGTTCAATGACCTGTTTGGACAACGTATTTCGATTTACCGATTTTACAAATATGTCGTGTTCACTCATGTTCCTCACCTTCCCTTCACTATATTATGATTGTAAGACAAATTCGAACGCTTCACAATATAGAAATTACAATAAAAACCAGCCCCTCCTTTTCATTTTCGCCAAGGAGAAGCTGGTTTTGATCCATTATTCGCCCTCAATCATGAAAATTCGTCCCATCCGTCACTTCTTTGACGATGCCGGCGCGGATGACGAAGTCGCCGAAATGTTCACCGTCAAGACGCTCTTTCGCATAGCGGGATAGGAGAACGCGCAGTTCGCGCAAAATTTCTTCTTCGCCGATGTTTTCGCGGTACAGTTTGCCAAGCGCGTGCCGTTGAACGCAGCGCCGAGGTACATGTTGTATTTTCCGACCGCTTTGCCGACGAAGGCGATTTCTGCGAGCACGTGGCGGGCGCAGCCGTTCGGACAGCCCGTCATGCGGATCGTGATTTCTTCGTCACGCAAACCGTTTTCATCGATAATTTCCTCGATTTTATCGAGCAGTTTCGGCAAGTAGCGCTCCGCTTCCGCCATCGCCAAGCCGCACGTCGGCAAGGCGACACAGGCGAGCGCGTTGCGGCGCAAGGCGGTGTACCGGCGGCCGTCGGTCAAGCCGTATTCGGCGATGAGTGCCTCGATTTCCGGCTTTTTCTCGCTCGTGACGTTGGCAATCACTAAGTTTTGGTTTGGCGTCAACCGGAAATCGCCGGTATGGACTTTGGCGATTTCGCGCAGGCCGGTCATCAGCTTGTAATCGTCGTAGTCTTTGACGCGGCCGCCTTCGACAAAGAGCGTGAAATGCCATGTCCCATTGACGCCTTCGACCCAGCCGTAGCGGTCGCCGCTATGCTCGAAATGGTACGGGCGCGCTTCGCCGAGCCTCCAGCCGAGGCGGCGCTCAATTTCTTCTTTCACCGCTTCCAGCCCAAGCCGATCGATCGTGTATTTGAAGCGGGCGTGTTTGCGCGATGAGCGGTTGCCGTAGTCGCGCTGAACGGTCATAATTTTCTCCGCCACTTCCACGACTTGATCCGGCTTGCAGAAGCCGATCACTTTCGCCAGTTGCGGATACGTCGTTTTGTCCCCATGGGTCATCCCCATGCCGCCGCCGATGGCGACATTAAACCCGGCGAGCTTGCCGTCTTCGACAATGGCAATGAACCCGATGTCTTGCGAGAACACATCGACGTCGTTCGACGGCGGAACGGCAATGCCGATTTTAAACTTCCGCGGCAAATACGTCGGTCCGTAAATCGGCTCTTCTTCGCCGTCAACCGCCGGCGTGCCCGCCACTTTCTCGTCGTCCAGCCAAATTTCGTAATACGCCCTCGTCCGCGGCAGCAAATGGTCGCTGATCAGCTTCGCCCATTCATACACTTCCGCATGCACTTCCGACTGGTACGGGTTCGGGTTGCACATGACGTTTCGGTTGACGTCGCCACAGGCGGCGAGTGTCGTCATCAAGGCGCCATTGATGGCTTGCATCGTTTTTTTCACGTTCCATTTCAAGACGCCGTGCAGTTGGAACGCCTGGCGCGTCGTTAATTTTAACGTGCCGTTCGCGTATTTGCGGGCAAGTTCATCCATGACAAGCCACTGTTCGGGCGTCGCCACCCCGCCCGGCGTGCGGACGCGAACCATGAACTGGTATGCAGGCTCCAGTTTTTGTTTTTGCCGCTCGGTGCGCACGTCGCGGTCGTCTTGCAAATAGCTGCCGTGAAACTTCATCAGCCGGTTGTCATCATCTGGGATGCCCGCGCTGAGCGGGTCTTCCATCGTTTCGGCAAGCGTGCCGCGCAAGTAACGGCTTTCCTGTTTAATGCGCTCGACATCGCTTGGCGGTCCGTCCGGCGCTTTTAACACGACTTTCGCCATTTCCGATTCCACTCCTTCTTTAGAGATTAATAGACGTCGCGTTGGTACCGTTTTTGCTTTTGCATTTCCGTCAAATACGCTTCCGCCTGTTCGCGGCTCATGCCGCCCTCTTTTTCGATAATCTCGATCAACGTCTGATGGACGTCGCGCGCCATGTGTTGTTTGTCGCCGCATACGTAGACGACGGCGCCATCCTCGAGCCAGCCGAACAGCTCTTTGCTTCGCTCGAGCATCCGGTGTTGGACGTATACTTTTTTCTCCGTATCGCGCGAGAAGGCGACATCCATTTTGGTCAGCACACCGCTTTTCAGCCAGGCGAGCCATTCCGTTTGATACAGGAAGTCGGTCATAAAATGTTGGTCGCCGAAAAAGAGCCACGATTTTCCGTTGGCTCCTGTCGCCTCACGCTCTTGCATAAAAGCGCGGAACGGCGCGACCCCAGTGCCTGGACCGATCATAATGATTGGCGTCGATGGGTCTTTTGGCAGCTTAAAATTCGGGTTCGGCTGCACAAAGACCGGCAACGTATCGCCGATTTGGACGCGTTCGGCGCAGAACGTTGAGCACACCCCTTTGCGCAGGCGGCCGTGCGACTCATAACGGACCGCGCCGATCGTCAAGTGCACTTCATCTGGATAGGCCGCTAAGCTACTCGCGATCGAGTACAGGCGCGGCGGCATTTTGCGCAAAATCGAGATGACTTGTTGCGGCGCCGCATCCCATGGGCCGAAGTCGCGGAACGCATCCAATAAGTCGCGGCCTTTGGCGTATTCTTTCAGCTTCACCTCATTGCCTGGGGCAACGAGCGCTTGAAGCTCGCTGTTTTTCGACAGCGGCGCAAGCTTTTGCAACAGCGCTTTGGTCAACACAGTGATTTCAAAATGGGACGTGAGCGCTTCTTTGAGCGACCGCACTTCCCCGTCTTTGTCGATCGTCACCGTTTCTTCCGGGTTCCATTTCATTTCTTGAATGATCCGCTCAACCAGCTCGGGATCATTTTTCGGGAAAATGCCAAGCGCATCGCCCGGTTCGTACTTCAACCCCGATCCCTCGAGCGACAATTCCAAATGGCGCGTTTCCTTGTTCGATCCGCGGCCGTTTAAGTTGATGTTTTCAAGCACCTCCGCCGGGAACGGGTTTTTCCGCGAATAGACGACCGCCGGTTCGGCTTTCGGCACGGCCGCAACGGCCGACAACACTGGCGCGGCCTCGGCATTGGCCCCTTTGCTCAGCTCGGCAAGCACGCCGTCAAGCCATTTCGCCGCCGCTTCCTCGTAGTCGACGTCACAGTCGACGCGCGGATAAAACCGCTCTCCCCCGAGCTCCTCGAGCCGCTTGTCAAAATCTTTCCCCGTCTGGCAAAAATGTTCATACGACGTATCGCCAAGCGCCAAGACGGAAAAGCGTAAATGATTCAGCTTCGGCGCCCGTTTGCTGTGGAGAAACTCGTAAAACGACACCGCGTTGTCTGGCGGATCGCCTTCCCCATGCGTGCTCACGACGATGAGCAGCGTCTCGACTTTCTTCAATTCATTCGGCTTAAAGTCAAGCATGGACGACACTTTCGCCTCGAATCCGCGCTCCTTAAGCGCCTTGCCTGCTTTTTCGGCCAGTTTTTGCGCATTGCCGGTCTGCGAACCGTACAGAACGGTCACTTCTTTCGAAACCGGTTTCCCGCCCCCGACAAGCAGTGCGGGCGCTTCGGCGTCAAGCACAGCAGCGGCCGACTCGGCGGCGGCCAAATACCCGCTCAGCCAAAATTTTTGCGCTGGCGTCAACGTCGGCAACAAACGGTTCAAGAGCTCAATCTGCTCCTGGCTAAACGGACTGTTGGTTACTTGCAGCTGCAACGGTGTCCACCTCACAATATAAAATAAAATGGAACGATTGGCGCCGTTTCGGTCTCAACGACAGGACGAACGCCAAATTCCATTATTCCTATAAGCCAAGTATACTTTAATGAGGGTATCATATTTACACTTTACCGCAAAACAAAACATTAGTAAAATAAATATAAATTATTAAAACTATTAACATCACTAATAATGATCCGCAACAAAACAGTCAGGCTGCATGCGAGGGGTTGGCCAATGTATTACGACGAGTTGAAGACGTTCATTACGTTAGCAGAAGTGAAAAATTTCACAAAGACGGCGGAAATTCTCCATTTATCCCAGCCAAGTGTCAGCTTGCACATTAAAAATTTAGAGAAGGAGTTCCAGACGAAACTGTTCATCCGCTCCCCGAAGCGGCTGCGCATGACGCCGACAGGTGAACTTTTGTACGATCGCGCCAAACAAATGATGGCGCTCTATGAACAAACGAAGCAAGACATTTTGGAGCACCATCACTCAGTGAAAGGCAAATTGACCATCGGCGCCAGCTTTACGATTGGAGAGTATATTTTGCCCCCGCTTTTGCCCGATTTCCAAAAGCGCTATCCAGAATTGGAGCTTGAGGTGATGATCGGCAACACGAAAGAAATTGTCGAACTCGTCAAATCGTATCAAGTCGACATCGGCTTGATCGAAGGGCAAACGAACGAAAAAGAATTGTCCGTCCACCCGTTTATGCAAGACGAGCTCGTCATCGTCGCCTCCAAGCGGCACGAGCTAGCGCAAAAAGGCGAAGTCACGATCAGCGAGCTGCAAAACGAGGCGTGGGTGGCGCGCGAAGTCGGGTCGGGGACAAGGGAATATTTCAATCATTTCATCCGCTCGAACGGGCTGAAAATCCAATCGCTCATGATCATCAGCAGCAACCAAGGCATTAAAGAAACGCTGATCAACGGCAACGCTTTGTCCTTGCTGTCGCGCAGCGTCGTCGCCCGCGACATCGAGCACGGCCACCTGTCCATCGTTCACTTGAACCATCCACCGTTTTACCGAATGTTTTCCTATATTTGTGCACCGATTATGGAAAACAAGCAAAATGTACGTATCTTCCTTGAAACGTTGCAACACAATTGGAGATCCTAAAAAACACGGGGAGAAGCTTGGCAGCCCTCCCCTATACTTCCATCTCCCCATGGCGAATATGCGG
This sequence comes from Geobacillus sp. WSUCF1, assembly GCF_000422025.1. Taxonomy (NCBI): domain Bacteria; kingdom Bacillati; phylum Bacillota; class Bacilli; order Caryophanales; family Anoxybacillaceae; genus Geobacillus; species Geobacillus sp. WSUCF1. The sequence goes on from NZ_ATCO01000077.1 coordinate 24,419, forward strand.
CATTTCGATTTGAATCGTCGCATGGCGAATGTGAAAGCGCGTCTCGATCAAATCAATCGCCCGCTGCAAAACCGCCTGCCCATCGCAACCTTCCTCAATGAGCAAATGGCAGCTTAACGAATCAAGCCCCGAGGTGATCGTCCAAATATGCAAATCGTGCACATCGATCACGCCATCAATGCCGGAGAGCGCCGCTTTTACTTCCCCATGGTCAATCGCCGCCGGCGTTCCTTCCATTAAAATATGCACCGTCTGTTTCACCACGGCCAACGCCCCTTTTAAAATCAGCACCGACACCGCAATGGAAATGAGCGGATCAGCCGCGTACCAATCGAACAGCCAGATGACAAGCCCCGCCGCGATCGCCCCGACCGAGCCTAACGCATCGCCAAGCACATGAAGATAGGCGCTGCGGACATTGACGTTCTCTTTGACATCCCCTTTGCGCATTAACACCCAAGCGCTTGCCAAATTAGCCAGCAACCCTATGACAGCAATGGCCATCATCGGCCCGCTCGCGACAGCAGGTGGATTCACAAACCTCGCGACCGCTTCCCAAATAATCCAAGCGGCAATCCCCACCAACGTGCCCCCGTTTACTAGCGCCGCTAAAATCTCGAACCGGTAAAATCCATACGTTCTCTTCGGCGACGCGGGCTTCGCCGCCAGCCAAACCGCCGCCAGGCTTAACAGAAGCGAAATGGCATCACTCAGCATATGCCCCGAATCCGAAAGAAGAGCAAGGCTGTTCGTCACAAGCCCGCCGACAAACTCGAGCACCATGATCCCGATCGTTACACCGAGGGCAATCGCCAGCCCTTTTTGATTTCCTTCTCTGCCGTGATGATGCCCGTGATGGTGATCACAATGGCCGTGCGCGTGATGATGCATCCATCTTCTCTCCTTATTTATTGGTGTTGTGCGTGATCAATCGCCTGCTTTAGCAACGATATGACATGTTCGTCATCACATGAGTAAACCAACATCTTCCCCTCACGGCGATATTTCACAAGCCGCAACGTCCGAAGCAGCGCCAACTGATGGGAAACCGCCGATTGCGACATGCCGAGCACTTCCGCAATATGGCCTACATGGCATTCTTCCTGCGACAACAAATACAACATCTTCATCCGAGTCGGATCCGCTAGGGCTTTAAAGATCCGTGACACTTCCTCAATCACACTTTCATCTAAAAACGAATGATCCTCTGCGTTCATGGCTGTTCCCTCACATTTTAATATATGAGCATTTGTTCATATATGCGAATCATAAACCGCTTTTTTTTTCTTCTGTCAATCCTATTTCAAGCTGCAAAACCCCATCAGCATCAACAGCCGATGCACTGACACCCCCACAACGGCAGCCGACAAAGCAAAAAAAAGCAGGGGCCGATAGACCCGCTGCTTTCCCATTACGATTTCAGCCGCACCGCCGTCCCCGTCGCAATGCACATCATCATGCCGTCGCGCAGCGTTTCAAAATCGAGATCCACCCCGATGACGGCGTTGGCGCCAAGCTTCTCGCCTTATTGACCATCTCCTTGATCGCCATCTCCCGCCCTTCGGCCAGCTTGCTTTCATACGTTCCGCTCCGCCCGCCGATGATGTCGGTGATGCTGGCGAGAAAATCACGGACGACATTGGCGCCCAAAATGACCTCTCCCGCTACGATGCCCAAATACTCTTCAATTTCTTTTCCCTCAATGGTATTGGTGGTCGTGACAATCACAGCTATGTCCCCCTCGTGCTCATCATAATAGGTGGAAGCACCCAATTCCATTATACTACATTGCATCTATGACGTCGCCGATGAATCTGTCCGCAGTGCAGCCAATGCCGAATGAGTACCGTACAGCAACAACTGCGCGATGCCGACAAAATACTCCGATTCGCGAATGATGTGATCGAGCACCACCTTGGCGGTCGGGTTTTGGCTGACGGCTTTGCTGCGGGTTTTGATTTGCCGGCATAATTCGATGAACTGAAGGCTCTGCTCTAGGCAGTACGACACAAAATGGAGCACTTGTTGATGCAGTTGTTCAGGAACATAATGGCCGGCCCGAACCACCGATTCGATATAACGGACCGCGTGCTGATGCGCAGCCGAAAGCGCCTCCTCCCATTTTTTCAACGCTTCTACATATGGCGCTTCCAATCCAGACGCAAGCTCGCGAATGACGACCGTATGTTCTTCCTCTTGGTGCTTCCAGAATTCAATCTCATCCAAAACGCGCAGCGGCATGTGTGGGCCGTAGTAAAATTGCACGCTCTTCCCTCCCTGTTTCCCCTCTTCTTTCAATGTATGGATCGATCAGTGGAAGTATGCACTAATATAAACTAGAAAAATATTTTGATCTTTCCTGTGACAAAAGACAAGCGCATGGGTACAAAATGGAAAAGATAATGTTTTGAAATTAGGGAGGAGCTTGCGCTATGAAATTAGAGGGAAAAGTTGCCGTTGTTACTGGAGGCGCCTCAGGGATGGGAAAAGCGATAGCACTGTTGTTTGCCAAAGAAGGAGCAAAAGTAGTCGTCTCAGACATTCACGAAGAAGGGCAGTCTGCTGTGGTCAAAGAGATTACAGAAAACGGTGGAACAGCTATCGGCATCACCGCCAATGTCGCTAATAAGGAACATGTGGAACGATTAATCGATGAGACGTTGCAAGCGTTCGGCTCACTCGACATTTTAGTCAACAATGCTGGAATTATGGACAACTTTGTTCCTGCTGCCGAGGTGACGGACGAGCTGTGGGAGAAAGTGTTTGCGGTTAATGTAACAAGCGTCATGCGTACGACTCGTAAAGCACTATCCATTTTTCTCCCCCAAAAAAGCGGGGTGATCATCAACATCGCCTCCGTTGGCGGACTTTATGGCTCGCGAGCCGGAGCCGCCTATACTGCTTCAAAGCATGCTGTCATTGGACTGACGAAAAACGTGGCATTTCAATATGCAAAAGAAGGTATCCGCTGCAACGCCATCGCACCGGGGGGCGTCAGTACAAACATCGGCGCCACGATCACTGCGCCCAATCCATTCGGAATGGAGAGGGCCATGGCAGGTGCGGCTCTCAACCCTCGTGCAGGCGAGCCGGAAGAAATCGCCAGCATCGCCTTGTTTTTAGCTTCCGACGATGCCAGTTTTCTAAACGGCGCCGTGATCGTTGCCGACGCCGGCTGGACAGCGTATTGACAACGACACTGCTGCCACCCACCTTTTCGGTTATAGGCGAGATAGATCTTTCAGAAACAAAACAGAAAAGGAAAAGCCGCCCCAACACGTTTCGTTCCCCTTCGGGACCGGCTTTTTCCTTTTCCTTTTTGTCAGCCGCGAACCATTTGGTACACGTGCATTACCAAAGCGACGACCGTTGCCACTCCAACAAACGACACCAAATACAAAATCGGCGACCCCGTGTGGCCAAACACCACTTCATTTTGCAGCATGGCCGCTTTCTCCCAAGCATTCTCCACATCGGGCTTGTAAAGCTTCGTTTTCCAATACCCTATGCCGATGGTTGATGCCAAATACACGACATGAACGATGATCGAAATGACGAAAGCGTGAATAACGGTTTTCATGAACATCCCCTTCTCACCTTTCGGAAATATGGACGGTCCTCCATTGGAGGCGTCGGCGCAAATGTCCATCCATTGCATCCGCATTCCGATACGATCTTCTATCATTTTATCATACAAGTTGCGCAAAACCATCCCCTGCATATTTCCGAATCGTTCCTTTTGATCAAACGTTCAATCCCCCAAAAGAGGGGATATTCACAGACGCTTGATTGAAGTAAGCTTAACTGTAGCATCGCTTTTCTCCATCCCATCAAGCACATGATGGGTGTGAAACGCCAATAACAAATGAATGAACATTCATTCTGTTGTGGTATAATGGTAACAACATCCTCACACCAATAAGGAGGCCCGTTCGCCATGCTGATCGAGAAAGTGATCAAAAAACGGTTTGAAACGGAAGTGGTTCAAAACGTGCATATCGCCAAAGGAACGGCGACGTTTCAAGGCGTCCGCCTCACCGTCCGCTGCTTTGTCATCGATGGGGTGCTGATTGACACCGGCGCCAAATCAATGGAGCACGAATTCACCTCGTTTTTTCAACACCAAGACATCGATCAAGTCGTCATCACCCACTATCACGAAGACCATACCGGCTGCGCGGCATTTTTGCAGCGAAAGATGGGCCTGCCCATCTACATGCACGAACTGATGATCCATTATTGCCAGCAAAAGGCGGACTATCCGCTATACCGAAAAGTGTTTTGGGGCAAGCGCGACCCGTTCGTTGCCAAACCGATCGGCGCGACGTTTTCCTCGCGAAGCGCAACGTGGGACGTCATCCCGACGCCAGGTCATTCCATCGATCATGTGGCGTTTTTGAACCGCGAAACGGGGCAATTGTTCAGCGGCGACTTGTACTGTCAGGAGAAAACGAAAGTCATCTTGCGCGAGGAAAACATCCCGGCGATCATCGCCTCCTTGCAACACGTGTTGACATACGATTTCGGCGACGTCTTCTGCGCCCATGCCGGCTATCTCCCAAACGGGCGCGAGGCCTTGCAGCGAAAACTCGATTACTTGCTTGAACTTCAAGGCAACATCATCGATTTATACGAAAAAGGCATGCCGCCGAAACAAATTCAAGAAACGCTTTTCCCGAAAAAATATCCGATCGTCTTTTTTTCGGCGAAGGAGTGGGACTCCCTTCACATTGTCCGGTCGGTCATTCAAGAATATCAAGCGAAACGGGCAAGCTGAAGCGGACGCTTCCCGGAAATGGCCATAGACCATTAGGGCAAGCCCATATTCCGTTTTCTTCCATTTCAAATGAAAAATTACTATCTTCGCCAGCAACGGGACAAATTAAGAAAAAACGAAAGGATGGGTCCCGTCGATGAACGAAACACCGCGCGTCAAGCTGCACGGGTTCAACAACTTGACGAAATCGCTCAGCTTCAATATGTACGATATTTGCTATACGAAAACGGCGAAGGAGCGGGAGGCGTATATCGAATACATTGACGACGTGTACAATGCCGAACGGCTGACGAATCTTTTAAAACGTGTCGCCGACATGATCGGCGCCCATGTGTTAAACATCGCCAAGCAAGATTACGTTCCGCAGGGCGCGAGCGTGACGATGCTCGTTTCCGAGGGGCCGGTCGTCGAGGTGCCCGAAGATGACGGCCCTTTGCCGGAGGCGGTGGTGCTTTCCCTTGACAAAAGCCATATCACCGTCCATACATACCCAGAATATCACCCGAATGACGGAATCAGCACGTTCCGCGCCGATATTGATGTCGTCACATGCGGGGAAATTTCGCCGCTCAAAGCGCTCGACTATTTGATTCATTCATTTGACGCCGACATTATGATCATCGACTACCGCGTGCGCGGATTTACGCGCGACATTCACGGATACAAGCTGTTTATCGACCATGACATTACGTCGATTCAAGATTATATCCCGGAGCACATTCGCGAAAAGTACGATATGATCGACGTAAACATTTACCAAGAGAATATTTTTCACACAAAATGCAAGTTGAAACAGTTTGACTTGGACAACTACTTGTTTGGCTATGCAAAAGAGGATTTGAGCGAACAAGAAGCGAATGAAACAACCGCCAAGCTGAGAAGGGAAATGGATGAGATCTTTTACGGAAAAAATATGCCGAACACCGTTTGACGCGGGCGCCTTTTTGACGCCTGCCGGCTTTCGGGCCGGCCCACACCGGTTCCCGATTGGCGCCGTCTATGGTATGCTAGTAGAAAAAAGGAAAAGGTGTTCATGAATGAAGTACATCATCGTCGGAGCCGGCATTTTAGGGGCCTCGACCGCTTACCATTTGGCCAAGGAAGGCGCAAACGTGATCATCATCGACCGCGGCGACAAAGGGCAGGCGACCGGTGCGGCGGCGGGGATTGTCTGCCCTTGGCTGTCGCAGCGCCGCAACCAAAAATGGTACCGATTGGCCAAAAACGGAGCGAAGTTTTACCCCTCCCTCATCGAAGAACTGCAAGCGCTCGGGGAAACGGACACCGGTTATGCGCGCGTCGGCGCCCTATGGCTGCACACGGACGAACAGAAACTGAAACAAATGGAGGAGCGCGCTCGCAAACGGCGCGAAGACGCGCCGGAAATGGGAGAGATCGTGCGGCTTCATCCCCATGAGGCGAAGGAGCTGTTTCCGCCGCTTGGCGGTGAGCATCATGCCCTATATGTGAGCGGCGCCGCCCGTGTGAACGGCCGGTCGGTGCGGGACGCCCTCACAAACGCGGCCCAAAAGCTTGGCGCCGCCTACATCCGCGGAAACGCCCAGATCCTGTTTGAAGGCTCCCGCGTCATCGGCGCGAAAGTCAATGGAGCGAAATACACGGCCGAAGCGGTCATCGTCACAGCCGGCGCATGGGCTGGCGAACTGCTCGAACCGTTGGGCGTTCGGTTTGCCGTCAGCCCGCAAAAAGGACAAATCGTTCATCTCGAATGGTTGGCAGGCGAGACCGACCGATGGCCGGTCGTCATGCCCCCGAACAATCAGTATATGCTCGCCTTCCCTGGAGGGCGAATCATCATCGGAACGACCCATGAAGATGAAGCGGGGATGGATGTCCGCGCCACCGCCGGCGGCATCCACGAAATACTGGACAAAGCGCTCGCCGTCGCGCCAGGGCTGTCGGCGTGCACCTACGTGGAAACACGGGTCGGGTTCCGCCCGCGCACGCCTGGATTTCTCCCTGTCTTCGGGGCTCTTCCCGGTTTTACCGGCCTTTACGCAGCCAACGGCCTTGGCTCTTCCGGGCTCACCGTCGGGCCATATTTAGGCGCAGAACTTGCCAAGCTTGTGCTCGGCCGCCCGACTGAACTTGATTCGTTCGACTACAACGTCGCCGAGGCCATCATCCCGCCTTCCTGACGCTGCCTCACGGTGCAACACTAGCACTCCCACCCGATGCCCAACTGCCGCGTTCAGCGGCCAGCGCCGGCTGCGGGCTTGCCCCATGCAGGCCCGCAGCCCGTTTAGCTGTTTTGTCCTTCGTATTTTTTCAACTGTTCCGTCAGCTGTTGAAACAACGCCATATCTTTTCGGTCAAGCGCCTGGTCAATTTGCATTTTCAACACCGATAGTTCATGACGTTTCAGCGCCTCATCCAACACTTGCTCGGCCGCCTTCGCCATTTTCTCATGCCGCTCGTGCCGCCTGACATTTTCAAACGCTTGGTGATCAATAAGCCGAAGGTACGAAAAATTCCTTGCCTTTCCTGGAAAATGGAGCGTCAAATAGAGCGTCTCGTTCGGATGCAGCGCCAAATCGCCCATAATCGAGGCAAGGCTCGTGCTTTTTTGACCGCGCCGATAAAAGACGAGCCCTTCCTCTTCCGCCATCGCAGTCGAAATGATCAGCCACCGCGCCTGCTTTTGCTCGGTTTCCGTAAAATGGACGTTCTCAAGCAAATGGGGGTGTTGAAGCAAGTATTGCAGCACAAATCGGGCATCGGGATGCTTCAAACGATGCTGCTGCAAAAACGTTGTTAAGAACTGCCGCTTTTCTGAATAGGACACCCATCTCGTCATAGCCTCACCCCCTTCAACTGCTTCTCCATGGAAGATAACAGCGGCCGCAGCGCAAGATCGTCTCAACAAGCCTCGATGATCCATTGCTATTCCATTCACGTCTTTGTTTTCCAGTATACTTGATTGCGCCCCGCCGTGCATCTGAAAACCACAGGGCAAGGCCCCTTTCATTCCGACACCAAGCGGCAAACGAAATAGAAAAACAGCCGCCCTTCATTTCCAGGCGGCTGCTCCTTCTAAGCAACGGGCTCTCGGCTTTCCTTTCCATTGCTAAGACCTATGGCCTACGCCAACTGCATCGCAAAGTGGCCGTTCAATCCGAGCGCTTCGGCTGTGGATGCTTGCACTTGCCGCAACAGCGCTTCGTTTTTCATCAACGACTCGCCGTAAGACGGAATCATCTCTTTCACTTTCGCCCGCCATTCGTTCATCCGTTCTGGGAAGCACTTCTCCATCACTTCAAGCATGACATGAACCGCCGTCGATGCCCCTGGCGACGCGCCGAGCAACGCCGCGATCGAACCATCAGCCGCATGGACGACTTCCGTGCCAAACTGCAGCGTTCCTTTGCCGCCAGCTTCCGTGTCTTTGATCACTTGCACGCGCTGACCCGCCACGACGATGTCCCACTCGTCGCTTTTTGCCGTCGGGACGAATTCCCGCAGCTCTTGCATGCGCTGTTCTTTCGACAACAGCACTTGCTGGATTAAATAGTTGGTCAAGGACATATTTTTCACGCCCGCCGCCAAGATCGTCAAGACGTTATGCGGCTTGATCGAGGTGAACAAGTCGAGCATCGAGCCGTTTTTCAAAAACTTCGGCGAAAACCCGGCAAATGGCCCAAACAGCAGCATCTTTTGATTGTCGATAAACCGCGTGTCCAAATGCGGCACCGACATCGGCGGCGCGCCGACTTTCGCTTTGCCGTACACTTTCGCATGGTGCTGCTCGACGACCTCGGGATTGTTGCACACCATAAACAACCCGCTCACCGGGAAGCCGCCGATTCCCTTCCCTTCCGGAATGCCGGACTTTTGCAACAGATGGAGGCTGCCTCCCCCGGCCCCGATGAAGACGAACTTGGCCGCATGAAGCTCCACCGCGCCCGTGTCCAAATTCCGCACTTTCAGCTCCCATAAGCCGTCGCTTGTCCGTTTGATATCCTCGACATGATGGCGGTAGCGGATCTCCACGTTCTTCCGTTTCAAATGTTCAAACAGTTGGCGCGTCAACGCCCCGAAGTTCACGTCCGTCCCCGATTCGATGCGGGTCGCCGCGATCGGCTCGTCCACCACCCGCCCTTCCATCATGAGCGGCACCCATTCGGCCAGCTTCTTCGGATCATCTGTGAATTCCATCCCTTTGAACAGCGGATTGGCCGCCATCGTTTCGTGGCGCTTCTTCAAAAACGCCACATTGTCTTCCCCTTGCACAAAGCTCATATGCGGCAGCGGACGGACGAAATCTTTCGGGTCACGAAGAATACCACTGTTGACCAAATAAGCCCAAAACTGCAAAGAGACGTAAAACTGCTCATTGATTTTAATCGCTTTGCCGATGTCAATCGACCCATCGGCCTTCTCAACCGTATAGTTCAACTCACACAGCGCCGCATGCCCCGTCCCGGCGTTGTTCCACTCGTTGGAGCTTTCCGCTCCTGCCTCTTCCAGTCTTTCAAAGACGACAATGTCCCACTCGGGCGCCAATTCCTTCAAGAGCGTCCCCAGCGTCGCGCTCATAATGCCCGCGCCGATTAAGATGACATCCGTTTTGGTTTGTCTGTTTCCCATGTTTACCATCCCTATCCATGAATAGTTGTAAAAGACCATCGAGCGAGCGCTCGAAATGATTCCACCGATACCCCTTTTATTTTTGAGGGCGATTTCAACATTTATTATAACACAATTGATTAATAGTATGTCACTATTATCAATTTGAACAAAATATATTACTATAATTCAATGCAACATCGTATATCCATAACATCAACACAGCCATCCCAACATCGCCCTTCATAATAATTTTACAAAATCGTTGAATATTTCGCCACCATCTCGAGAAAAAACGCAGAGATTTTTCAAGAAGGCTGATGAAAAACACATTTTATAGCAGCAAAAAAGACGGCTCCATGCCGCCAAAGCGTCATATAAGCCATCTACACCCGAAACATTTCAAGGTGACATCCATCGTATTAGGCAATCGTTTTTTCAATTTCTCTAACAAATGGCTCGTGCGAAGTATTCTCTAAAAAATCTTCGAATATTTCATCAAGTTGCAAGTTGAGATCTTCATTGACCTCATTCCCGTCCTCGTCATAAATCTCAAAGTGGCTGTACTTCCATTGATCAAATGTTTCCCTAAGCAAGTCACAGTATGTCACCCAATGCTTTCCATAGTTAGACATATACGTCGGCACCCATTGATCAATGTAAACGTTGTTTAACAACTCATCTAACGGAGAACAATAAAATCGCGAGCCCTTACTTCTCCCCAACGATCGGACAAGCTCGGCAAACTCTTCCTTCTTCATTTTCCTCACTTCACCGGAATAGTCATAGCTGATCTTGCCGTTGGGGTTGATGAATGGTTCAGCGTTGTATATCCATTGGTGCGGTATATGCGTTTGAATCACTTCCATGAGCATTCGGGCAATGAGTTGCGGGATATCACGGAAATCCAATTTCCTCTCCCTCCCTCTAGAAATGTTGATCTATCAAGACTTTTCGGCCCCTCAGGGGTGTCCAAAAAATATTTTCCGACAAAATCCCTTACATCATTTTTCAGTTTTGTTGATATCTTACAGACCCAAGGTGCGCTCCTTTCTAGCTAAGATACTTCGATGAGCACTCTCGTTTCCCATTGTTCAATCACTTTTTCTCGGCTCGGCTGATGTTTCCAAACTGCTTTTTCGGTCAAGTCAAACATATGGGGATGCAAATCGTTCACTTCCAGTATACTCCATTCAGCAACCGGATTGTCATACTGAATGTCATTCCGTTAGTGTTGCTTGCACAGCTCCACAGGGAAAAGCGAAACTGCAACACTTCGCCAAAGGGAAACACCATTGAAAACACGGAAAGTTCATTGCTGAGGGCCTCACAGCTGAAGAGAGCAATTGGTGCAATGTTGCGGTGGCATTTCTCAAACAGGCGGCTGAAATCGAAAAAAAGCGCCCTTAGGAAATAACAATTGTACACAATCGCCTTCTCATTCCCGTCGAATGCTGTGGAGAAATTCCGCATCGATTACTTTCCTGTCATCGACAAGATCTAACAGTTCATCGTGCGGGCGAATCTCATCATTGCTGTCGGAATAATAAAGGGTGATATGCACTCCTTCTGATTGGGGCGATTTGTAACGCGGGCAAAAAATCACTGTCCCACGAATAAGGCAATTCGCGAATACAAAGCATTCCCTCCCGTCCATGGCAATGAATACAAAAGGAGCGGCGATGCCGCCCCCTCTCTTGACCTGCCATCCATCCGAACGGCAACGGTTATTCTAAATATCATTATAATTGGAAAAACGGTGCATGTAAATCCCTCAGTTGAGATGAACAGGCCATTCGCATCGAGCCAGTTGGCCCCGAGAAGCTTATGTCCCGTGCGTCAATCCATGCAAAAAGGCGGAGCGATTCGCCTTTTCTTTACCCAAAATAAAGCGATCATTACCCCCCCTGACAACAATGACCTACACTTCTTCCAGCTGAACCTGCTTGCAAATAATTTGCAGCAACGGCTCTGTATAATCAAAGGTATAGATACGAAAATGCTGAAATCCGCTTGAATCTGCTGCTGCATGTTCGAAGCGAATCATGGTAAACAAGCTGTCAAAATGGAGATCCTCCCTCGACATTCCTATGACTTCCTTCCTCATTGTGTACTCTACAGCCAAGCAATCCGTAAAATGCAACACGAATGTTCTATTTTCCTCTCTATTCTCCTGTACATCCCAATAATAGTCGATTGTGATAGACAAATCTAACGGATTGTTCCACTTGATATCCGTTATAATGCTATCTGTGAAGTCAAAATGGTCTTTGATTTCTTTATAGTTGTTGGCAATGATCATTTGACTCCCCCTCCTCTCCAGCATGAAAATGCCTCTTCTTTTCAGGAACACCGATCGTCACAACACCATCATGAAAACATTCGATTGCATACTCTCCATGTTGGCAAAGAATAAAAGTGTCTGACCCCACTGCCACCACATCATCAATAGCATGCAGAACTCTCTCTAATGTCGTCTGGATGCCAGGGTTATCAGAATAATTCCATAGCACAATCACATCGTAATGATCAATTCCCCTTTGCCGCAGCCAATCAACTACTTCCGATGCATGCTTTATGTGTTTCTTTTCCGATACCTTTTCCCAATCGATTCTCCCCCAAGGCAAGATCGGGAATCATGTGCACAAATAATCAAAATATGTTTCGGTTTCCCCGCTCGTTAACATCCTCAAGTTCTCATGGCCTATTGCATAAACACACTCTTCAAATAATGTCATGTTTGCCCCCCGCTTCAATATCGTTCGATGCCACTGTATGTACTGTATATATTTTCATGTCTTTTCCACATGCATTGAACTCAACGTGAGCGCCACTCTACATTCCTTGCCTCAATAAGAATGATATTCACCCCATCGGATTCCCAAAAAATGAAAA
>NZ_ATCO01000078.1:0-18129 GCF_000422025.1 Geobacillus sp. WSUCF1
ATATATCGAGACGCTGTCGGTGTTGGCTGTGCTGGAAGGCTATGCGACCGCGCTTGGCTCCGCCAATTTGACGAAGGAGGCGATCAACGAGCTTGAGCGGTTGAACGAACGGATGGAGCGGGCGCTTGAAGAGCTGGAGCTGGAACGGTTCAGCGAGCTGAACTATGAATTTCATTCCTTGATTTACGCCCATTGCGGCAACGCCTACCTCGAAGAGCAAATCAAGCAAATTTGGCAGCGGATGAAGCGCATCCGCGTGTACGGATTTACGTTTGTCCCGCAGCGGGCGAAAGCATCGATCGAAGAACATCGAGAGATCATCCGTCTGTTGCATGAACAGGCGCCGCCGCATGAAATCGAACAATACGTCCGTCAACACAAAATCAACACCGCCGAAGCGTTTAAGCGGCGGCGCTGATCTTCTTCCGCTGAGCGGGTGGCAGAGGCGTACCTTGGAGCGGCGGGCCGCCGATGACAGCCGTATATCGTCGTTGTTTCTTTCCCCTATTTCTGCTATGATGGGGGTAGATTTGACCCTCATTTCGGCATGAATGGGTCTCAGCCATAGAGGCAAGATGTCGGACGAAGCGCCCGTCGTGTGGAAACATCAAGAAGGAAAGCCGCCCAACCGCCAGCGGAAGGCGCAGGGCGGCTGATGACGAAAAGGGAAGGATGGGAGAACCGTATGGATGATCGTACATTTCGCAGAGCCATGGGAAAATTTGCGACCGGCGTGACGGTCGTGACGACCGAATTTCAAGGGGAAGCGAAAGGAATGACGGCGAACGCGTTTATGTCCGTTTCGCTCGACCCGAAACTTGTCGTCGTCTCCATTGGTCACAAAGCGCGAATGCATGACATTGTCAAGCAAACGGGGAAATTTGCCGTCAACATTTTGCGGCGCGATCAAGAGGAGTTGTCGCGCTTGTTTGCCGGCCAGTTGAAAGAAGAACGCCATGTTTCGTTTGATTGGGTGAACGGCCATCCGATTTTGCCGGAGGCGTTGGCGAATATTTTATGCAACGTCCACAGCACGTACGTGGCCGGCGATCATACGCTTTACTTTGGGGAAGTGACCGATATTTTGATGAAAGACGAACCGGGCGACCCGCTCTTGTTTTTTGAAGGGAAGTACCGGAGCATTGGACAATAAGCGCCCTTGGATGGATCGGGGCCGCTATGTCGATGCGGGGACGACGCAACAGGCAGTTCAGCCCGTCATCTTGCGTCCCGGCCGTTTCCATGGCGCTATTAGAAAAGGTGTCCCGCTGTTTGGGACACCTTCGTTGTTATTTTTTCAATACATCGTGATCGACGTACCGTTCGCCGTTCAGTTCGCTGATGACGTTGATGGCGACTTTCGCTCCGTCGCCGGCCGTGATGATTGTATGGACGCTGACGCCGGCCACCGTCCCTGCCGCCCAAATGCCGTCGATGTTCGTTTTGCCATTGGCGTCGACGTCAATCACCGTTTTAATGCGCGGCTCCGTGCCCGGTTTGGTGCGCAGGCCGATTTTTTCCGCCAGATCCGTGGCGACGCCGGTGGCGAAAATGACGTGTTTCGCCTCAAAGGAGCCGTTTTCCGTTTCGAGGCGGAAGCCGCCGTCCGTTTTTTGCACGTCTGTCACTTGCGTTTCCACCAATTCCGCCCCGAATTTTGCGGCTTGCTTTTTCCCGGTTTCCACCAATTCCGGGCCGCTGATTTGCGGAACCCCGTAATGGTTTTCCACCCAAGCGCGCTTTGTCATGCCTTTGTCGCTGTCAAACAAGACCGTTTTCTTCCCGGCTTTGGCGGCGAAGATCGCAGCGCTTGCCCCCGCAGGCCCGGCGCCGATGATGGCGATGTCGTACATCGTGACCGCCTCCTTCTTTTGAATATTGGCACTACTATTACCTTATCACAAATAGAAAAAGAGTCCAAATGATCTGCTCATTATTTATAATTATTATCATTTTGTATTTACTTTAAATAATCATGGGTGTATAATAGATACCAAACACGCAGCAAAGGGGAGGAAACGCGTGAATAAACCGGCCGTTTGTGAACAGTGCGGTCAGCCGTTGCGGCGGCTGAAACATTCGCTGCTTTGTCAATGCGGGATGAAAATTGTCGTGCAAAAATAATATACCGAAAAAACGGCTTCCTGTTTCTGTCGCATTCAACCGGCGAATGGCGCCGGTTTTTTTCTGTCCTCATTTGGGGCGGCGGCGAATATATAAAAGTAAAACCGCATTTTTCACAAGGGTTGGTGCCGCTGATGCACGACAAACGAGATTTGGGCGCCCGCTTGGCCGCCTTTTACCGAGGGATGGCGGAGTGGGTGGGACAAAAGCAGAAGTATTTTCCTCTTCCATCCCATGAAGAGAGCCGGGATCAGTTGCTTGCTTACTTATATATGAGGGAGCATATGCCGTCGGATTTGCGTGAAGCGATGGAAGACGCCGGATGGCGGCTCGAGGGGCAAGAGGCTCATCTCATCGACGCGATCGAACAAGTTTTGGCCTATTTGCGCACGCGGGTTGATGGCGGATGGGAGCTTCGAAAGATGACAAGAAAGGAAGCGAAACAGTTGCTTCATAAACGGGCGGGGGCAGTGTTCGGAAGCCCAAGTTCTGTTCGGCCGACACGCATTATGGTGACGATGGACGAGGCATGGGTGGATGAGCCGGGGCTGATCGAGCGGCTGCTTCTTTATGGCATGGACATCGCCCGCATCAACTGCGCCTACGGTTCTCCGGAAACGTGGGAGGCGCTCGTGGCCATCATTCGTCAAGCCGAGAAGCAGTTGGAGCCACAGCTGCAGGGGAGGCGATGCCGCATTTACATGGATCTGCCGGGGCCAAAAATCCGGGTCGACCGCTTGGCGGTCAACGCGGGGCCGATGAAGCTCTCTGTGAAGAAAAATCTATATGGAGAGCCAATGGAGCCGCTCTTCGGCCTCATTTCCTTCTCTTCTTCCCCGCCGCCGTCTCCGCTCCCCCGCGATGTTTCATTCTTGTGGCAGTTGACGGCTGAGGGCGGAGCGACCGTCGAAGAAGGGGATGAACTGCTGTTTACCGATGTGCGCGGAAAAAAACGAAAACTTCGGGTCACTGAACAAATCGCTCCGTCTTGTTTTAAAGTTCTTCTTTCGCGGACGGCCTATGTGCAAAAAGGGATGAAACTGCGGCGCGGGTCGGCTTCTTTCACTCTATGTTCTGTTTTGTTCATTCCAATGAAAGCGTTTGTCACGGTCGGTACACCGCTGTATATTTATTTCGATGACGCTGCGTTTGCACAGGCGCAGAATGGCTGCGGTGTGAAAATGACGACGACGTTGGCGAAAGCGTGGCGCAATGTGCGGGCGGGAGACCGCCTTTATTTGAACGACGGCCAAATTGCAGCGCGGGTCGTGAAAGTGCACGAGCGGCATGTAGAGGCCAAAGTCGTTGCCGATGGCGGAAAGCGAAAAGCGATTAAGCAAGGAACGGGCATCCATCTTCCCGATTCGTTTCTCCATTTGACGGTTCCGCCGCTCACCGACCGCGACCTTGAATGGATTCCGTTCATCGCGAGATGGGCGGATATCGTCGGGCTGTCGTTTGTTCAGGCCCCTCATGACCTGCGAAAGCTTTATCATTTGCTTGCCGAACAAGGGGCTGGTTCTCTCCCGGTGATCGCGAAAATCGAAACGCGGGCGGCGCTTCATAACTTCGTTCGCATCTTGCTTGAGGGATTGAAGTTTCCGGCGTTTGGTGTGATGATTGCGCGCGGCGATTTGGCCCTGGAGATCGGATTTGAACATCTTGCGGCCGCACAGAACGACGTTTTGGCGCTATGCCGGGCGGCTCACACCCCGGTCATTTGGGCGACGCAAGTGCTTGAACAAATGGCGAAAAAGGGAATTCCGTCGCGCGCGGAAATCTCGGATGTTTTTCTTGGAAAACAGGCGCAATGCATCATGTTGAACAAAGGAAGGCATATTGCGGAGGCGGTGCGCTTATTGTCGTCGTTGTTGGAAAAGGAGGAGAGGCAGAGTGGATCGCTGGCGATGCCGAAAACGGACGGCGAACGGATGAACCTGCTTAACTTGTGGGAGGATGAAGGGTGAGCGTTGGCCACTGCTTCCGCCGTCTGTTTGAGAAATGAGCCGCGCCAAAAAAGGAGTCCTGCTGTGTTAGGGGGCTCCGTATTTTTTGTCTAAATGTAAACCTATATAAAAATAAAGTTGACAAATAAAAAAACATATCAGGCACAATAGAAACAAATATTTGGAGAGGAGGGGAAACGTGCACATCCGTTCCTTTGTTTGGGCAGCCTTTTTTGCCGCGCTGACGGCGGTCGGCGGATTCATCAAAATCCCGGTGCCGTATGTGCCGTTTACGCTGCAAATCGCCGCAGTCTATTTGTCGGGATGTCTGCTTGGTCCAAGAACAGGAGCGCTCAGCCAGATGCTTTACGTGTTGATCGGGCTGGCGGGCGCACCGGTGTTTGCGGAAGGAGGCGGGCTCGGTTATATTTGGAAGCCGACGTTTGGGTACTTGCTTGGCTTCATTGCTGGAGCGTATACGTGCGGCTCGCTTGTGCACCGCTTTCAATGGACAAGAGCGCAGGACATATGGAAGGCGAATTTGGCGGCATTGTTCGTCGTGTATGCGTTTGGCTGCACGTGGCTGTACATAGCAATGAAATGGATCGCGGAGACTCCGCTTTCCATCGGCCAAACGCTATGGTTCGGCTTTCTTCTTCCGGTGCCGGGGGATCTCGTGCTTTGCGCCGTTTGTTCCGTCGTGGCGGCGCGCGTATGGCCGCGCGTCCGACCGATCATGATGACTCGAGGGATGGGGGGATAAGAGAATGGGGCAAGCCATTTTCATGACGGGAACAGGAACAGAAATCGGCAAAACGGTCGTCACTTCCATCGTGGCGTTGGCGCTGGAGCGGCTTGGGATGAAGGTCGGCGTGTTTAAACCGGTTCAGACTGGACTGGCCGAAGACGGGGTGTCGTTTGCCGAACAATATTGGTACGAACGAGTGGCGAAGATTCCGACATCAGAAGGCATGTACTATATGGAACCGGCGATGTCGCCGCATTTAGCGGCGAAGTTGACCGGCACGTCCATCGAACCAGAGAGGGTGGCCGAACGGTTGGAATGGCTTACGCAGCGCTATGATGTGGTGCTCGTCGAAGGAGCGGGAGGGTTGGCCGTTCCGTGGTGCGAGCGCGACGGACGATGGTATATGACGAGCGATTTTGTCCGCGACTATGAGGTGCCGGCGATTCTCGTGTCGCTCTCAAGCCTTGGTGCGATTCATCACGCGGTGACGACGGCGGCGTATGCCGACGCGCAAGGCATTCGTCTGCTTGGCCTGATGTTCAATCAGTTTCAGGAGCAAGAGATTATCCACCAAAACAATGTCGAAACGATCGCCGCCTTGCTTCGGCTGCCGGTGCTGGCGGTCGTGCCGCTCCTTCCTGCAGTCTCAAGGCGGGAACTGGAAACCTTAGCTCAGCGTTGGATCGAACAAGGAAAGGCGAAACAACTGCTGGAGGTGCTTGGCGTTGGCGTATAGCTACGAGCAATTGGAACAGTGGGACAAGCAGTACGTCTGGCATCCATTTACGCAAATGAAGCAGTATGCCAAAGAACGCCCCTTGATCATTGAACGCGGGCAAGGAAGCTATTTGTACGATGTCGACGGCAACCGGTACCTAGACGGCTATGCGTCGCTATGGGTCAATGTCCACGGCCATAACGATCCGGAGCTGAATGCGGCGCTTCGCGAGCAATTGGAGAAAATTGCCCATTCGACATTGCTTGGTTCGGCGAATGTGCCGTCGATTTTGTTGGCCAAACGGTTGCTTGAATATTGGCCGCACATGTCAAAAGTGTTTTATTCCGATACCGGGGCGGCGGCGGTGGAAATCGCGCTCAAGATCGCCTATCAGTATTGGAAAAACATCGACCCGGTCCAATATGCGAAGAAGAACAAGTTTGTCTCGTTGAAGGAAGCGTACCACGGCGATACGGTCGGGGCGGTGAGCGTTGGCGGCATGGAAACGTTCCACCGCATTTTTGCGCCGCTTTTGTTTGAGCGGATCGAAGTGCCGTCGCCGTACGTGTATCGGATGGATGAATACGGAAGCGAGCAGGAGATCATCGACTATTGTTTGCGCGAGCTTGAACGGGTGCTTGAGGAGCAGCACGAGCACATCGCCGGCGTGATCGTGGAACCGCTTGTGCAAGGAGCGGCGGGGATCATCGTCCATCCGCGCGGGTTTTTAAAAGGAGTGGAAAGGCTTTGCCGCCGGTATGGGGTGCTCTTCATTTGCGACGAGGTCGCCGTCGGCTTTGGCCGCACCGGCACGATGTTCGCTTGTGAGCAGGAAGAGGTGAAGCCTGATCTTGTCTGCCTTGGGAAAGGGATCACGGGAGGATATTTGCCGCTCGCGGCCACACTGGTCACGGAAGAGATTTATGCGGCATTTCTCGGCGATGTGGACGAAGACAAAACGTTTTACCACGGCCATACGTACACGGGAAACCAGCTCACTTGTTCCGTTGCGCTGAAAAACATCGAGCTCATCGAAACACGCGGCTTGATTGACAGCGTCAAGCGGAAGGCGCGCCGACTGGCCGAATGGCTTGATCGGTTGTATGACATTCCGATTGTCGGCGACATCCGGCAAAAAGGCTTGATGTGCGGCATTGAAATCGTGAAAGACCGAAGAACGAAAGAAGTCTTTCCGCGCGCGGCCATGGTGGAGCACCGGATCATCCTTGAGGCGCGCCGGAGGGGGCTTGTCATCCGTCCGCTCGGCCCGGTGTTGACGTTCATACCAGTTCTTTCGATGAGCGAAGACGAAATGGCTGAGGCGGTGCGCATTTTGTTCGATTCGCTTGCCTGTTTGTACGAACAGGCGCGCGCAGAGTTTCTATAAGCGGGGGCGGCGGACAGCCGCCTGCTTTTGTTTTTCGAATATACTGGGAATAAAAGAAAATAATTTCCTTTAATGAGAATATCTTGTAGAAAGAGACCTTCCTTTGCATTCACGGATCGATGATTTGGATCGATGATTTGGGAGAAATCGCCGTTTTTCACCAGCCTTCTAGGTACTGGCCTAAGCAGCGGGCGTTTTTCCTGCATACAGTGGGACTAAAGCAAGCGGAAGGGGGGGGGGAGCAAGATGAGCCATCTCCAAGTGGCGGATGAGCGCATTTGGCGGCCGTGGGGCTTTTGGCGGCCATGGGGCTGGTGGTTTTGGCGGCCGCGCCCGTTTTTCTTCGGCGCTCCGTTTTTTGTCGCTCCATTTTTCGGCGGCTTTTTAGGCGGCTTGCTTGGGAGCGCATTGGTTCCGCCGTTTTTCTATCCGTGGTGGTATGGCCCCATTTGGTGGTGAGAAACCGGCAAGGGTTGGGCGGACGGCCCACCCTCTTTTCTTGTTGTTGCATATGAATAAAGTGTAGCATTCTAGCTTTGGGGAAAGGAGAAGGAACGATGCTATTTCCAGGATTGTTGTTTGGCGCCCCATTTGTCGGCGGCTTCTTGGGCGGACTGCTCGGCGGCGCGTTGGCTCCGCGTCCGTTTTACCCATACCCGCCGTATCCGCCGTACCCGCCGTATCCAGGCTGGTGGTATTGATCGTCTATTCATGATCATGAAAGAATAAGCATCCCTGTGGAACAAGAAGGGATGCTTATTCAATGATCCCGGTGTCGCGGATGCGGACGTCCGCTGTTTGCAGCATGCTCCATACCGATTCGGATGGCGCTGTCATCCCTTTCTCCCCTTTCTGCGCCCTGTCTTCTTAACGGATTGAGAAAGAGGATGTCCTTCTGCCGTTCGGACATCCCCTCGTTTTGTTATTGCATGGCATTTCGTTGATAAGGGAGCTGATTCGTATACCCTTGGAACTGCTGGTACGTTTGCTGAAGCTTTTGCGGATCGGCGGCTTCAAGCTTGTACCATCCTTTTTTGAACATCAAAT
Organism: Geobacillus sp. WSUCF1; assembly: GCF_000422025.1. Classification (NCBI taxonomy): domain Bacteria; kingdom Bacillati; phylum Bacillota; class Bacilli; order Caryophanales; family Anoxybacillaceae; genus Geobacillus; species Geobacillus sp. WSUCF1. The sequence continues at coordinate 7,971 of NZ_ATCO01000078.1, forward strand.
TGTACAAGTCGCGCTGACAGTTTTGCGTTTCAGTGAAAATATTCATCATATCTTGATATAATGGTTGGTTGCTCGCTTCATGCAAGTACACGCTGTACGACAAGGTCATGTATTTTTCCGTCGTCAACATGTCGTTTAGAAAATCGCGCTCGTTCATTTGCGGCGTTTTCGGCACTTGCATCTCCGGATTTTGCACTTGTTTCGTGTTCATGCATCGTTCCTCCTTTCACATCACCGGCGGCTGCGGCGGAGTTTGCAAATGGCGCAAAATCATGTCGTAATGGCGCTGATGCATCTGTCCAGCGCGCTCGATCGCCTGCACTACTTCGGGATCCCGACATTGCGAGGCGAAAAAGTGCGCTTTTTTCGCCGCGAGCAAGTTCCACGACATCATGTCGGAAAAATACATGGCGTCTTTGGTGGACACCATTTGCGGCGGCTCGGGCATCGCCGCCTGCGGGTTCATTTGTGGTTGCTGTTGCATCGTTGTTCGCTCCTTTCGTCGGTTGTTCGCTTGTAGATTGTGCAGAGAGTGGAAAATTATGCGCATATAAAAAATAAACCGTGGGGAAAAAACATATTCAATTGAATTGAAACATGGTACAATAAGAATGGTGAATGCGTTTCCATACAAGGAGGCTTGCAACAGTGGAGCAGTTGATGCGCGATTTTTTCCTGTTCTTATCGAAAAATAAAACATTGACGAAATGGGCGAAACGATACGGCCTTCGCTTCGGCGCTTCACGGTTTGTCGCCGGCGAAACGATCGAGGAAGCAGTGCGCGTCATCCGCCAGCTGAACGAAAAAGGATTGGCGGTCACGGTCGACTATTTGGGTGAGTTTGTCGACAATGAGCAGGAAGCGAATGAGATGGCGCGCCATTGCTTGGAGGCGATTGAGGCGATCAGCCGGGAGAAGTTGAACTCGCAGCTGTCGCTGAAAATGACATCGATGGGGCTTGATATTTCCGATGAGCTTGTCATGCGCAACATGCGCCGCATTTTGGATGCGGCAAAACAGCGCGGCGTGTTTGTGACGATCGATATGGAAGACTATTCGCGCTGCCAAAAGACGCTGGACATTTTTAAAATGTTGAAAAAAGAATACGACAACGTCGGCACGGTGCTGCAGGCGTATTTGTACCGGACGGAACAAGACATTGAAGATTTAAAGCCGTACCGCCCGAACTTGCGGCTCGTCAAAGGAGCGTACAAAGAGCCGCCTGAAGTGGCGTTTCCGGATAAAAAAGATGTCGATGAGAACTTTAAGAAGATCATTAAAATGCATTTGCTAAACGGCAACTATACGGCGGTGGCGACGCATGACGACGCCATCATCGAATATACGAAGCAGCTCGTCAAAGAATACAACATTCCCAACAGCCAGTTTGAATTCCAAATGCTGTACGGCATCCGCCCGGAGCGCAACTCGAGCTGGCGCGCGAAGGATATACGATGCGCGTGTACGTTCCGTACGGCACGGACTGGTATGGCTATTTTATGCGCCGGCTCGCCGAACGGCCGGCCAACGTGGCGTTTGTTTTAAAAGGCATCCTCCGCAAGTAGGGGCGCAAAACAGAGGAAAACGCCGGCGGCCGCCGAGCGTTCGGGCGCAGAAGGGGACAGGCATCCAGCGAGCGGCCATGAAGCCGGTTTCCATTTTAAACCATGGCCGCTGCATATCCCGAGGCGTCGGGCGGTCATTTGAGGGAAAGGCCGTTCAGATCGTGCGGCCTTTCTTTGCTTTTCCCTATATCTGCAGCTATGACAGGCGGGAGCTGACGATGTGGGCGTCAGCTCCCTTGCATGTTGTGCTTTTTGTACTGCTGGTTTTGGCTTGTCCGTTTGCCGCCGCCGTCGGCTTCGACCGTCGGGCCGGCGTTTCCTTTGACGCTTGCGGCGCTGACGCCGCGTTCAGACGGATTTTTTTTTCAGCCGGGCCATCGTCTTCACCTCCTGTTTGTTAGTATGGATGAAAGAACGGCCTCGATGTGAAAAAAATGTGCGCAAATATATTGCGAAAATTACCAACATACTATATATTGAATATAGAGAACGTTTTCACGGCTATTTTTTTCGCCGAAAAATGAATGATGATTCATTCAATGGTGTGAGGGGGAACCGAAATGGCAAAACGCATTCGGCGCGCCGCGGTGCTTGGGTCCGGCGTCATGGGTTCGGGCATTGCCGCCCATTTGGCGAACGTCGGCATTCCGACGCTGCTGTTGGATATCGTGCCGCGGGAATTGACGAAAGAGGAAGAAGCAAAAGGTTGGACGCTCGAGCATAAACAAGTGCGCAACCGCCTCGCCAATCAGGCGCTGGAAAGACTGCTCAAGCAAAAACCGGCGCCGCTCATGTCCAAAGACAACATCGCTTTGATTGAAACGGGCAACTTCGAGGATGACTTCCACCGGCTCGCGGAAGTCGATTGGATCATTGAAGCGGTCGTTGAAAAGCTGGAAGTGAAAAAAGAAGTCTTCGCTCGCGTCGACGAGGTGCGGACGCCGGGGACGATCGTCAGCTCGAACACATCCGGCATCTCGATCGCCGCGATGGCGGAGGGGCGTTCGGATGATTTCAAAAAACACTTTTTAGGCACGCATTTCTTCAATCCGCCGCGCTATTTGAAGCTGCTTGAGATCATCCCGACGGAGCATACGGATCCGGATGTGGTCGCCTATATGAAATCGTTCGGCGAAGACGTGCTCGGCAAAGGCGTCGTCATGGCGAAAGATACGCCGAACTTCATCGCCAACCGGATCGGCACGTATGGGTTGCTTGTCACCGTCCGCGAGATGATGCAAGGCGGCTACAGCGTCGGCGAGGTCGATTCGGTGACGGGGCCGCTCATCGGCCGGCCGAAAAGCGCGACGTTCCGCACGCTTGACGTCGTCGGGCTCGATACGTTCGTGCATGTCGCCAACAACGTGTATGAAAACGTCGAAGGGGAAGAAAAAGAGGCGTTCCGCGTGCCGGAGTTTATGAAAACGATGCTTGAAAACGGCTGGCTCGGCAGCAAATCCGGACAAGGCTTTTTCCTCAAGCAAGGAAAAGACATTCTCGAGCTGAACTACGTCACGATGCAATACGAGCCGCGCAAAAAGCTTGTCACCCCGGCGGTGGAGATGGCGAAGCAGGCGAAAGGAGCGGCCGCCAAGCTGCAAACGCTCGTGTATGCCGATGGCGACCGCGCGGGAACGCTCCTTTGGAACATCATCGCGCCGACATTGCTGTACACCGCCCGCCTTGTCGGGGAGATCGCCGACGACATCGTGGCGATCGATCAGGCGATGAAGTGGGGGTTCGGCTGGGAGCAAGGTCCGTTTGAACTGTGGGATGCGATCGGCCTCGAGAAGTCGGTGCGCAAAATGCAGGCGGAAGGGCGCGACATCCCGTCGTGGATCACGGACATGCTCGCCGACGGAGCCACATCGTTCTATAAAACGGAAAACGGCCGGCTGTTCTATTATGCGCCGGGCGGGTATAAAACAGTAGAAGAAAACGAAAAAGTCATCCACATCCGCCGACTGAAAGAGGCGCGCGGCGTCATCAAGAAAAATGCCGGCGCCAGCCTCATTGACCTCGGCGACGACGTGGCGCTTCTGGAGTTCCATTCGCCGAACAACGCGATTGGCGCCGATATTGTCCAAATGATCAACGAGGCGCTTGAGGAAGTCAACCGCAACTACAAAGGGCTCGTCATCGGCAACCAAGGGAAAAACTTCTGCGTCGGCGCGAACTTGGCGATGATGCTCATGGAGGCGCAAGACGAAAACTTTTTTGAATTGGAACTTGCCGTTCGCCAGTTCCAGCAAGCGCTTCTCAAAATGAAATACAACCCGAAGCCGGTCGTCGTCGCGCCGTTTGCCATGACGTTAGGCGGCGGGGCGGAAGTGAGCTTGGCGGCTTCGCGCATCCAAGCGGCGGCCGAGACGTACATCGGGCTTGTCGAAGTCGGCGTCGGCTTGATTCCGGGCGGCGGCGGCAACAAGGAGCTGTACATCAAACGGTTGAACAGCCTGCCGCGCGGCGTGGACGTCGACTACGTCAAAATCGCGGCCAGCGTATTTGAAACGATCGCCATGGCGAAAGTGTCGACGTCAGCGGCGGAAGCGCGCGAGCTTGGCTTCTTGAATCACCGCGACGGCATCACGATGAACGGCGACCATCTGCTGTATGAAGCGAAACAGGCGGTGCTCTCGATGTATGAGGAAGGGTACCGGCCTCCTGTAAGGAAGAAAGTGCCGGTGGCCGGCGAAAGCGGCTATGCCGCCATGCTGCTTGGGGCGCAGTCGATGTTCCATTCCGGCTACATCAGCGAGCACGATTTGAAAATCGCGAAAAAATTGGCGTATGTTCTAGCCGGCGGCAAAGTGCCGTACGGAACGGAAGTCGACGAGCAATATTTGCTCGATCTCGAGCGCGAGGCGTTTTTGAGCCTCATCGGCGAGCCGAAGACGCAAGCGCGCATGCAGCATATGCTTGTGAAAGGAAAACCGCTCCGCAACTAAAGCGGAGGAGATCAAGGGGGGATTGGCGTGAGAGAAGCGGTCATTGTCGCAGGTGCGCGCACACCGGTCGGCAAAGCGAAAAAAGGAACGCTCGCCCACGTGCGGCCGGATGATTTAGGGGCGCTCGTCGTCAAAGAAACGATCAAGCGCGCGGGGAACTATGAAGGAAACATTGACGACTTGATTATCGGGTGCGCCATGCCGGAGGCGGAGCAAGGATTGAACATCGCCCGCAACATCGGCGCGCTCGCCGGGCTGCCGTATACCGTGCCGGCGATCACGATCAACCGGTATTGTTCGTCCGGTTTGCAGGCGATCGCCTATGCGGCGGAACGGGTGATGCTCGGCCATTCCGATACGGTCATCGCCGGCGGGGTCGAATCGATGAGCATGGTGCCGATGATGGGGCATGTCGTCCGCCCGAATGCCCGCTTGGCGGAAGAAGCGCCGGAATACTACATGTCGATGGGGCACACGGCCGAGCAAGTGGCGAAAAAATACGGCGTCAGCCGCGAGGACCAAGACGCGTTCGCGGTGCGCAGCCACCAGCGCGCCGCCAAGGCGATTGCCGAAGGAAAATTCAATGAAGAAATCGTGCCGGTCGAGGTGACGGTGCGCAAAGTAGAAGGCAACAAACTCGTTGAGGAGAAAGTCGTCTTTACACAAGATGAAGGCGTACGCCCGGACACGAATATGGAAACGCTCGCGAAACTCCGGCCGGCGTTTGCGGTAAACGGCACCGTCACCGCCGGCAACGCGTCGCAAATGAGCGACGGGGCGGCGGCGGTCATGGTGATGGACCGCGAAAAAGCGGAGTCGCTCGGCTTGAAGCCGCTCGGCAAGTTTCGTTCGTTCGCGGTTGCCGGCGTGCCGCCGGAAGTGATGGGGATCGGCCCGGTCGCTGCGGTGCCGAAAGCGTTGAAGCTGGCCGGCCTTGAGCTGTCCGACATCGGTTTGATCGAGCTGAACGAAGCGTTCGCCTCGCAATCGATCCAAGTCATCCGCGAACTTGGATTGGATGAAGACATTGTCAACGTCAACGGCGGGGCGATTGCTCTAGGCCACCCGCTCGGTTGCACGGGCGCGAAGCTGACCTTGTCTTTGCTTTACGAAATGCGGCGCCGCAACGTGCAGTTCGGCATCGTCACGATGTGCATCGGCGGCGGCATGGGAGCGGCTGGCGTGTTTGAGCTGCTGTAGCGGCAGCTGACATCAAGCGGGCTTCATCAGCTCGCGCGAGGCATGCATCCGCATTTGCCCGGCTGCATGGAACGTCTATTTCCCGGGCGGCGTTGCCGCCCGGATCATCAATCATCTTTCGGGGGAGGAAATCAACGATGGCCAAAACGATGGAAGAAGCGATCAAAGGCGGCAGCTTTTTGATTGAAGACATTCCGGCCGAGCGCGTCTTTACGCCGGAAGATTTCACCGACGAGCATCATATGATTGCCAAAACGACGGAAGAGTATGTCAACAATGAAGTGCTCCCGCAGCTCGAGCATTTGGAAAACCACGAGTTTGACCGTTCCGTGAAATTGCTTCGCAAAGCGGGCGAGCTCGGCTTGTTAAGCGCTGACATTCCGGAAGAATACGGCGGTTTGGGCCTAGATAAAGTCAGCTCGGCCATCATTGCAGAAAAAATGGCGCCGGCCGGCGGTTTTGCCATTTCGCACGGGGCGCACGTCGGGATTGGTTCGCTGCCGATCGTCTTGTTCGGCACGGAAGAACAAAAACAAAAATATTTGCCGTATTTAGCGACCGGCGAAAAAATCGCCGCCTACGCCTTGACGGAGCCTGGCTCGGGTTCGGACGCCCTCGGCGCGAAAACGACGGCGAGATTAAACGCGGAAGGCACGCATTACATTTTAAACGGCGAAAAACAATGGATCACCAACTCCGGTTTTGCTGATGTGTTTGTCGTCTATGCAAAAGTCGACGGCGAACATTTCACCGCGTTCATCGTGGAACGCGACTTCCCGGGCGTTTCAACTGGTCCGGAAGAAAAGAAAATGGGGATTAAAAGCTCGTCGACAAGAACGCTCATTTTGCAAGATGTGCCGGTGCCGAAAGAAAACGTGCTCGGTGAAATCGGAAAAGGCCATGTCATCGCCTTCAACATTTTGAACATCGGCCGCTACAAGCTCGGACTGGGAGCGGTTGGCGGTGCGAAACGGGCGCTCGAAATCACGCTCAAATACGCGAACCAACGCCAGCAGTTCAAACGCCCGATTTCGCAGTTTACGCTGACGCAGGAAAAATTTGCGACGATGGCGTCGCGCCTGTATGCCGCCGAAAGCTCGGTGTACCGTACGGTCGGCTTGTTCGATGAACGGATGGGTCTGCTCGATGGGGAAAAAGCGAAAGACGGCAAGGAAGTGGCGAAATCGATCGCCGAATACGCGATCGAGTGCTCGCTGAACAAGTTTTTCGCGACCGAGGTGCTCGATTACATCGTGGACGAAGGCGTGCAAATCCACGGCGGCTACGGCTTCATGCAGGAATACGAAATTGAGCGCGCCTACCGCGATTCGCGCATCAACCGCATTTTTGAAGGGACGAATGAAATCAACCGCCTGCTCGTTCCGGGCATGTATTTGAAAAAGGCGGTAAAAGGCGAGCTGCCGCTCTTCCAAAAAGCGCAACAGCTTCAGGAAGAACTGATGATGATGACGGCCGAAGAACCGGGAACGGGCGTGCTGGAACAAGAGAAATACTTGGTGCGCAACGCCAAAAAAAATCGCCTTGATGGTCGCCGGCTTAGCGGCGCAAAAATACGGCCAGCGCATTGAAGAAGAGCAAGAAGTGCTTGTGAACATCGCGGACATTGTCTCGAACGTTTACGCGATGGAATCCGCGCTCTTGCGCACGGAAAAAGCGATTCAGGCGAGCGGTGAGGAGAAAAACAAACAAAAATGGCTGTACACGCAAATTTTCTGCCAAGAGGCGTTCAATGAAATTGAGGCGCATGCGAAAGAAACGCTCGTCGCCGTCGAACAAGGCGACACGCTGCGGATGATGCTCGCCGCGCTCCGCCGGCTGACGCGCCATACGCCGATCAACGTGATCGCGAAAAAACGCGAAGCGGCCGCCGCGCTCATTGAAGCCGAACGGTATATTGTGTGATAATGGGAAGTGCCAGGCAGACTGCCTGGTGCTTCTTATTTGTTTGCCAAACAGCGGAAATGAAAGGGAGGAGTGAAGATGGCGCTCACGCTCTATTGGTATCCAAAATGCGGAACGTGCCGGAAGGCGAAGCGTTGGCTCGATGAACACGGCATTGAGGTGCAAACGGTGCATTTGGTCGACGAGCCGCTGACGAAAGAGGAGCTGGCTGAACTGCACCGAAAAAGCGGGCTGCCGCTCAAAAAATTTTTTAATACGAGCGGCATGAAATACCGCGAGCTTGGCTTGAAGGACAAGCTCGACCGCGCATCGGAAGACGAGATGCTCGATTGGCTCGCCTCGGACGGGATGTTGGTCAAACGGCCGATTTTGACGGACGGCGAGCGGGTCGTCGTGGGCTTTCGCGAACAAGACTACGAGGCGTTTTTCGCCAAGAAGGCATAAAATTTTTTGCAAAATCGCGTCAAGACAGTGAGTTTTATTGAAAAATCGGTTATGATGAAGAAGAACATATTTTGATTTTGCTGCGATGGAGGGATTCGATGAACACGCCGAAAGAACTTCGTTACACAAAGGAGCATGAATGGGTGCGCGTGGAAGGAGAGAACGTGCGCATCGGCATTACGGATTACGCCCAGTCAGAACTTGGCGACATCGTCTTTGTCGAGCTGCCGGAAGTCGGCGCGGAGGTTGTGGCGAACGAGCCGTTCGGCAGCGTTGAATCGGTGAAAACGGTCTCGGAATTGTATGCGCCGATCAGCGGCACGGTCGTTGAAGTGAATGAGGCGTTGAACGACCATCCAGAGTACGTGAACGAATCGCCATATGACAAAGCGTGGATGATCGTCGTCAAACCGAACGATTTGAGCGAAATCGACAATTTGTTGACGGCGGAACAATACGAGGCCATGATCAACGAAGGATAAACGTTCCTGCAATCTTCGCTTCGATTCGGGCACTCTATACATACCGGAATTTGATTGAAAAAAGGGGTGCTCGCGATGGCGCTGCAAACGACGCGCATAGATGTCACGGACCGGATCATCGGCAAACTGAACGGCCGCTCGCTGGAGTTGTACGAGGAAGGAGAGCTCATCGGGCGCCTTCCGCTTCCGGCGGCCGTCCCGTTGAAAAAGGGGTATACCGAACAAAACGGAAGAATTTACAAACAGGTGACCGCTACCGTTGAGCCGGACCAAAAATATGTCGATTGCGACGGGGAAGCGGGCTGGTGTTGAAAGGCAACGGTGGATGGCCGTTGCTTTTCATTTTCAACATTTGGCCGGCGCAAGACATACAATAATAGTATCCTCATTTGAAGTTAGGTGGGTCGGACATGCGACGCGTGGAAAAAGTGATCATCGTCGAAGGGCGATCAGACAAGCAAAAAGTGGCGGCGGTGCTGAACGAACCAGTCGTCATCGTCTGCACAAACGGCACGATCAGTGATGCGCGCCTTGAGGAGCTGGCCGATGAGCTGGAAGGATGCGATGTATACGTCTTGGCCGATGCCGATGAGGCGGGAGAAAAATTGCGCCGGCAGTTTCGCCGCATGTTTCCAGAGGCGGAGCATCTTTACATTGACCGGGCGTATCGCGAAGTGGCGGCTGCTCCGATTTGGCACTTGGCGCAAGTGTTGCTGCGCGCCGATTTCGACGTCCGCATCGAATCGCTCATGAGGGGAAGAGGCGAGTGAAAGCGATCGACCGAAACGATGTCATGCGAGTGGTGGAAGTCGAGCCGCTTCTGGCCCTTTACTTGTATACCCCGCTGTGCGGCACGTGCCAGCTGGCGCGGCGGATGCTAACGGTGGTGGAGCAGTTGTTTCCGGCGCTGCCGTTTTACGAAACGGACATCAACTATATCCCTGAGCAGGCCGTTGCGTGGAAAATTGAAAGCGTTCCTTGCCTGCTTCTTTTTAGGGACGGAACGGTCGCAGGCAAGTGGTATGCCTTTCATTCCGTTCCGTATTTGTACGAAGTGATTCAAGCACGCTTGCCGGTCAAGTGATTCGCCTTTTTTTGACGCTGTTTGACACATTTCTTGGGAAATGACAAAAACGGCGCTCGTTCGTCAACGGGTTGTCGAGATTTTTGTAAAGGATTTCTCCTCTTCAGGTGGAAGTGAAAAAATAAAAATGGGGGAGGGGATATCCATGGAAATGCGTGAATTAGTCGGGCAGTTCGTGGAACGGATGCAAGCGTTGCGTCATTTGATGCCGATTTTGCCGGATGAGCAGCTGTGTGTTCGGTTTGAAAGTGGGGATGAAACCGCCTTGCTGTTGATCGGCAAGGAACCAGCCGCTTTAGGGATGGAACACGATGAACGGAAAACATTGACCGTGCGCGGCTCCAAAGAAGCGCTCGCGTCCTTGCTGAACGGCGAACTGAAGCTGCAGCAGCTCGTCCGCCTGCAAGAAGTGCACGTGTCAGGAAGCTTCCGTCAGCTGTTGCTTCTTGAATCGCTCCTCCATTTGGCCAAGCCTTATCGGGACGTCGGATAAAGTGTGAGTAAAATATTTGT
>NZ_ATCO01000079.1:0-2512 GCF_000422025.1 Geobacillus sp. WSUCF1
GGGGGCGCGGCCGATCGCGCTTTTGAACTCGCTTCGGTTTGGCGAACTGACGTCGCCGCGCGTCAAATATTTGTTTGAGCAGGTCGTCGCCGGCATTGCCGGGTACGGCAACTGCGTCGGCATCCCGACCGTCGGCGGCGAGGTGCAGTTCGACCCGGCGTATGAAGGCAACCCATTGGTCAACGCCATGTGCGTCGGGATCATCCGCCATGAGGACATTCAGCGCGGCGTGGCGACCGGGGTCGGCAACACGGTCATGTACGTCGGGGCGAAAACGGGCCGCGACGGCATCCACGGGGCGACGTTTGCTTCGGAAGAGTTGAGCGAACAGTCGGAAGCAAAGCGTCCCGCCGTGCAAGTCGGCGACCCGTTTATGGAAAAACTGCTGCTTGAGGCGTGTCTTGAAGCAGTCAAGTCCGATGCGTTAGTCGGCATTCAAGATATGGGGGCGGCAGGACTCACGAGTTCATCCGCCGAGATGGCAAGCAAAGGCGGATTTGGCATTGAAATGAATTTGGATCTCGTCCCGCAGCGTGAGGCAGGCATGACGCCGTACGAAATGATGCTGTCCGAATCGCAGGAACGGATGCTGCTTGTTGTCAAGCAAGGTTGTGAAGACGAAATCGCCGCGATTTTTGCCAAATACGGCCTAGAGGCCAAAGCAATCGGCAAAGTGACCGATGACAAAATGCTCCGCCTCTTGTTCCGAGGCGAGGTGGCGGCGGAAATTCCAGTGGACGCCTTGGCGAAAGACGCGCCGGTGTATCATAAACCGTCTGCGGAGCCGGCTTATTACCGCGAGTTTCAAGCGATGCCGCCGTATATTCCGCACATCGAAGACTACAACCAAACATTGCTCGGGCTGCTCGCCCAGCCGACGATTGCGAGCAAAGAATGGGTGTACGACCAGTACGACTATATGGTGCGGACGAATACGGTCGTCGCCCCCGGATCGGACGCGGCGGTCGTGCGCATCCGCGGCACGAACAAGGCGCTCGCGCTGACGACGGATTGCAACTCGCGCTACTTGTATTTGGATCCGGAAACGGGCGGGAAAATCGCCGTCGCCGAGGCGGCGCGCAATGTCGTCTGCTCCGGAGCGAAGCCGCTCGCCATTACGGACTGCCTCAACTTTGGCAGCCCGGAAAAGCCGGAGATTTTCTGGCAGCTCGAAAAAGCAGTCGACGGGATGAGCGAAGCGTGCCGGGCGCTCGGGACGCCGGTCGTGAGCGGCAACGTCTCGCTGTACAATGAAACGAACGGCGAGGCCGTGTACCCAACCCCGGTCGTTGGCATGGTCGGTCTCATTGATGATCTTTCCCATATTACGACTCAGTCGTTTAAGCAAGCGGGCGACCTCATTTACGTGATCGGCGAGGCGAAGCCGGAGTTTGGCGGCAGCGAGTTGCAAAAATGGCTGGAAGGCCGCATTTTTGGAAAAGCACCGGAGATTGACTTAGAGGTGGAAGCAAGCCGCCAGCGCCAGCTGCTTGCAGCGATCCGCGCGGGGGTGGTGGCGTCAGCGCATGATATTGCCGAAGGAGGATTAGCCGTTGCGCTTGCTGAGTGTGTCATGGGTGCCTCGGGGCTTGGCGCCAAGGTGACGATCGGCGGTGACCTCGTCAGTGAACTGTTCAGCGAAACGCAATCACGCTTTGTTGTCTCGGTGAAAAAAGAGCAAAAAGAGGCGTTTGAGCAACTGGTTGAAGCGAAACAAATCGGCGAAGTGACAGACGATGGCGCATTCGTGGTGAACGGGGAGCACGGTGAGACGCTCATTCACCTTTCCGTTGCCAAGATGCGAAATGTCTGGAAAGGGGCTATTCCATGCTTGCTGAAATCAAAGGATTGAACGAGGAGTGCGGCATTTTCGGCATTTGGGGGCATGAAGACGCCGCCCGGCTCACATACTACGGGCTTCACAGCCTGCAGCACCGTGGGCAGGAAGGGGCCGGCATCGTGGCGGCGCATAACGGGAGCTTATCCGGTCATAAAGGGCTGGGGCTGGTGACGGACGTGTTTCAAAGCGGCACGCTCGATGCACTCAAAGGGGCGGCGGCCATCGGTCATGTCCGCTATTCGACGGCGGGTGGGGGCGGCTATGAAAACGTGCAGCCGCTCTTGTTCCGCTCGCAAACCGGCGCGATGGCGTTGGCCCATAACGGCAACTTGACAAACGCCATCGAGTTGAAGCTCGCGCTTGAAGGACAAGGAAGCATTTTTCAGACGACATCGGATACGGAAGTGTTCGCCCATCTCATCCGCCGCAGCCAAGCGCCGACGTTTGTCGAGCAAATGAAAGAGGCGCTCAGTCAGATCGAAGGGGCGTTTGCGTTTTTGCTGCTGACGGAAAAGGCGCTCTATGCGGCGCTTGATCCGCACGGGTTTCGGCCGCTGTCGCTCGGCCGGCTCGGCTCGGCGTATGTCGTGGCGTCGGAAACGTGCGCGTTTGACGTCATCGGCGCCACATACGAGCGGGAAGTGGCGCCTGGGGAATTGCTCATCATCAGCC
>NZ_ATCO01000080.1:0-3612 GCF_000422025.1 Geobacillus sp. WSUCF1
TTTCGTTGCATCTATATAGACAGCGAATGACTTGTCGGGATGTGACGCTTTGCAGGCGGGATGCAGCCGGGAGAAGCTGCTTATCGCCAACAGCGAGCGGATGCGGCCAAACCGTTGCCGCTGACTTGTTTTTGGCGGCGGGAGGGGAGTAGTTTTGCGGCAAACAGCAAACAATACAATTAAAATCGTTTGCATGGAAAGGACGTCAGTCTATGGCGATCGAGCATAACTTTCGTTTGACGGTTGACGGAACGTACAAACGCCATGCGCCGGCAGGCAGCCAGTCGTGTTGGCTTCATTTCACCGCCGCCGCCAAGCCGGATTTGGAGCAGCTTCTTTCTTCGCTGTCCATTCACCCTCTCGCCCAACAGCGGCTGATGAATGGGACAGATATTCCCACGTTTGACGAATACGAAGGATGTTTCTTCTTATCGCTGTTTATCGTTCGTCCGTCTGGCCGGACAGTGAACGTTCGTTTGCTGGCCGGCAGCCAATATATGATCAGCTATATGGATGAAAACGATCCGCTTGTTGATCACGTGAAAGAACGTTTGTTGAATCATCGCGGTCAGGCGCTGTATCCTGGGTACGTGCTGTATCACTTTTTAGACTTGGCCGCCATCCGTTTTTTGCAAGTCATCGATCAGATCGCTGACCGCATTCAGACGCTTGAACGGCAAGTGTTTGCGACCCCGTTTGCCAACGAAATCGGGCGCGAGATTTATCGGATGAAAACACATCTTCATGAGCTGCGCCAAATCGCCGAGGCGCAGGAAGAAGCGATCAAAATGATCCGCCACGCTGATTTGCCGTATATCAACCAAGAGACGAATCCGTATATCGAGGAAGTGGCGTCGCGATTCTCGCGCGTGCCCGCCGCGCTCGACGCGTTTAAGGAATCATTGTCCGCCATTTTCGATTTGCAACTGTCGCTCAAATCAGATCATATGAATGTCATTATGAAGACATTGACATTGGTGAGCGTCATATTTTTGCCGATGACGTTTATCGCCGGTGTATACGGCATGAATTTTGCGTTTATGCCAGAGCTGAAATGGAGATACGGCTACCCGTTTGCCTTGTTGCTCATGGCAACTGTTGCGATGCTCATCGCCCTCTATTTTAAGCGAAAAGGCTGGTGGGGAGAGACAGGGACGAAAGAAAAATAGGCGTTTTTCTGGAAGGTCGGTGATGTAACGGAGAAAACGCTCCAGCAAGGAGCTTTCGCCAATGGATCAACAACTCTTCCGTTCGTTCGCTGCCCCATCTTTTTAAAGAAAACGCGTTTTTCACCAATCTTCTAGAAATTTGGGCATTCGCCTGGCCGTTTGGGCGGGCGGGCGCATATGATGGCCCTGTGAACCGATGAAGGAGGTGCCCGCCGTGAGCGGTTTTGTCAACAGCGGTTATACGGTCGTCATCGTCCTGTTCATTTTACTGATTATTGTTGGCTGTGCCTGTGTCGCTTGATGAGCGAAAAAATAAGAAAGGGCGGCGGTCAAACGGGCCGCGAAGGGGGGGGCGGGTGCTCATATTCAGCTGCGCCCCTTCTCCATTGGGCAACCGCGTCGAGCGATGCGGGTGAGTGTTTTGATGGATAAAGTGAAGCGGCGGCGGTATAATGGAACAGAAATAATCATGGAAAAGGAGAAGACGACGTGGGGCATTGGAGCGAAGAAAAGCAAGGCATCTTGTATACCGCTGCTTCGTACTTGCTGTGGGGAGTATTGCCGCTTTACTGGAAGCTGCTAGAGGCGCGCCCGGCGCTTGAGATTTTGGCGCACCGCATCGTTTGGTCGTTCGTGTTTATGGCCATCCTTTTGGCAGCGACTGGGCAGCCTGACGCCTTCCGCCGGGAGCTTCGGGCGATGCGCCGTCGGCCGGCTAAGGCATGGGGGATCGCCGCTGCTGCCGTGCTCATCAGCGCCAACTGGTTTGTCTACATATGGGCGGTGAATCATCATCATGTTGTTGAAACGAGCCTCGGCTATTATATCAACCCGCTTGTCAGTGTGGCGCTTGGGACGATCGTACTGCGCGAGCGGCTGAGCGTAGGGCAGTGGACCGCTGTTCTTCTGGCCGCCGCCGGCGTGGCGGCGATGACGGCGGAATATGGCGCGTTTCCGTGGGTCGCCATATCGCTCGCATTGACGTTCGGGTTTTACGGCTTAGTGAAAAAACTGGCCAGCGTTGACTCGTCCATTGGCTTGACGCTTGAAACAATGGCCGTCATGCCGCTTTCAGCCGTTTACTTATTATGGGTGTACAACGAAACGCCAGCCCTCGTCAAGACGGCCGAATGGTGGCAATGGGCGCTGTTGGCTGGAGCCGGGCCAGCGACGGCCGTGCCGCTTTTGTATTTCGCCAAAGGGGCGAAGCGTGTGTCGATGACAACACTTGGTTTTTTGCAATACATTTCGCCGACGATCAGCTTCTCCTTGGCGTCTTTTTGTTCGGCGAGCCGTTTACGAAAGCGCATTTTTATGCGTTTAGCTGCATCTGGGCGGCGCTTATTTTGTTTTCTGCTGTTCAAATCAAGCAGGCGTCAGGGCGGAAAAAATGGAAGCGAAGCTCGCTCGAGGCGTAGCAGCGGTCCGAGGACGGGCCGCTTTTTTTCCATTTCTGCGGCAAATACCCATTTTTGCTGAAACATCTAACCATTTCCTCGGCTTCTGAATAGTCTACTAGTACAAAAACGAAGGAGGTGCTGGCAAATGGGTGCAGCTTACGGCGGCGGATTCGCGTTGATCGTCGTTCTGTTCATCTTGTTGATTATTGTCGGATGTGCATGTGTCGGTGGTTGGGTGTACTAACGAACCCTACTTGCTAGCAAGGAGGTGACGAATATGACATGCGGCTTTTATGGCGGCTGGGGCGGCTTTGGCTTCGGCTACCCGGGTTATGGCGGCTACGGCTACGGCTTCGTGCTGATTGTCGTTTTGTTTATTTTGCTCATTATCGTCGGGGCAACATGGTGCTAGGCGGATGATGGGCATGCGGGGGGAGACGGCCGGGCAACGGCTGTTTCCCCCGCTATTTTTTGAAAGAGGGAGGAAGATGGGAGGGAAGAGGAGAAATATAAGGAGAATAAAAAAATGGAAGTAGCGTGGAGGGTAAGAAAATGAAACGCATTCCGAAAGATGTTGTCGCGACGTTTTCGATCGTCGCGTTCGATCCGGCGACCGGGGAGCTTGGCATCGCTGTTCAATCGAAATTTTTAGGCGTTGGTGCGGTTGTTCCGTGGGCGAAAGCGGGCGTCGGAGCGGTGGCGACGCAATCGTACGCCAACACGTCGTACGGACCGCGCGGCCTCGAATGGATGGCAAAAGGGAAATCGGCGCAAGAAGCGCTTGAGTTGCTCGTTGCCGATGACAGTGAGCGCGATTTGCGCCAAGTCGGCATCGTGGATGCGAAAGGACGGGCGGCGACGTTCACCGGGAAAAAATGTTACCCGTGGGCCGGGGGCATCACCGGGCCGAACTATGCGGCTCAAGGCAATATTTTAGCAGGCGAGGAAACGGTGCTGGCAATGGGAAGGGCGTTTGAGCAGACAAAAGGTCCGCTCGCCGAGCGATTGCTAAAGGCGCTTCAAGCTGGTCAGGCAGCGGGGGG
>NZ_ATCO01000081.1:0-40876 GCF_000422025.1 Geobacillus sp. WSUCF1
TTTTTTCAACTCGACTTTCTCACTTTCAGTATACCCCATTTTGCCAAGATTCTGTTTTGTATTGGCTTCCCGTCATCCAAGCACCGACCTGCCAGCACCACAAATGTTCCTGAACTTTTGGTTCTTGTCGAAAGAGCGGGGGTGCGCTAGTCTTGGACAATGCTTGGATTCATCATGTGATACGTCTTTTATAGAGACGAAGTGTTGAACGCTGTCCCACCTACGCTTGCGCTTGGAGGTGGGGGGCATCGATTCATCCCATACTTACGCTTATGCGTGGAAGTGGAGGTCTTCCCGATGCGGGATGATAAAAATCCATTTCTTTATATGAGAAAGGGGCAAACCATGTCTAAGACGGATCGAAAAAACAACGCTTGACAACCGTCCTGTCTTTCCGATACGATGGTGATGTAATCGATTACATAAGCGAGAGGACTACGACCAATGGCAAGCATAAAAGACGTGGCGAAGCGGGCGAACGTATCGACGGCCACCGTGTCGCGCGTGCTGCGCAACGCGGGCAACGTCACTGAAGAGACAAGGCAGCGCGTGCTCGAAGCCATTGAAGCGCTGAATTACCAGCCGAACGTGCTCGGCCGGTATTTGCGGCGGATGGAGACCGAGACGGTGCTCGTCGTCGTGCCCGATATTACGAATCCGTTTTTCTCGAAGGTGCTGCGCGGCATTGAAGCGGTCGCCCTCAAGCACGGCTATCAGGTGCTGCTTGGCGATACGCAAAACGATGTCCGGCTTGAGGAGCAGTATTTGAATTTGCTGCCGCAGCGGCAAGTCGACGGGATGATTTTTTTGACCGCCCGCATCCGCAAAGAGCTGATGGAAGAGATGGCGGAGCAGTTTCCGATCGTCTTGGCGTGCGAGTATTTGGAAGGGGCGGACATCCCGACCGTTTCGATCGACAACATCAGCAGCGCCCGCAAGGCGACAGAACACTTGATCCGCCTCGGCCATCGCCGCATCGCTCACTTGTCCGGACCGATGGACGTTATTTTGAGCCGCGACCGGCTGCGCGGCTATTATCAAGCGTTGGCGCAGCACGAGATCGAAGTCGATGCGGCGCTCGTGCAGGAAGGTGATTTTACCTATGAGTCCGGATATCATTTGACGCTCAAGCTACTCGCCCTTGAGAAGCCGCCAACCGCGATTTTCGCCGCCAACGATGAGATGGCGATCGGGGCGGTTAAAGCCATTCGCCATCGCGGCGGGCGCGTTCCCGACGATGTAGCCGTTGTCGGATTTGACGACATTCACATGGCCTCGATTTTTGAACCGAGCCTTACAACCATCGCCCAGCCGATGTTTGAGATCGGCCAAAAAGCGATGGAGTTGCTGCTTCGGCTCATTGAAGGAATCGATGTCGAGCGGCGCCAGCTCGTTCTTCCCGACCGGCTTGTCATCCGCGATTCGTGTGGAGGCGGGCGCTCTGTCTGAAAAACTGGATAGAGCGTCCCGTTCCGGTCCTGGGGGACGGGCGGATTTTCTGGCGATGATGTAATCGATTACATCAAGCGAATGATGGGGAAGCGATGGAATATGGAAGCCGCAAACATAAAACGCAAGGGGGAAAAAGCATGGGGAACACGATTCCAATCCGCCTCGGCTTGATTGGAGCCGGAGGCATTTCCAAAGAACATATCAAGGCGGCGCTCACCCTGCCCGAGCGCGTCGTCTTGCAGGCGATTTGCGACGTCAATGAACAAGCGGCCGCGGAGAAAGCGAAAACGTACGGCATCCGCGAAGTGTATTGCGACTACAAGGAACTGCTCGCTTCACCAGATGTCGATGCCGTCATCATTACCGTGCCGAATTTTTTGCACGCCCAAGTGTCA
This sequence comes from Geobacillus sp. WSUCF1, assembly GCF_000422025.1. Taxonomy (NCBI): domain Bacteria; kingdom Bacillati; phylum Bacillota; class Bacilli; order Caryophanales; family Anoxybacillaceae; genus Geobacillus; species Geobacillus sp. WSUCF1. The sequence goes on from NZ_ATCO01000081.1 coordinate 1,848, forward strand.
GTCGACAGTTTGCGGGCCGGAAAACACGTTCTTTGCGAAAAGCCGATGGTGACGAAAGCGGAAGAGGCGGACGCCATCATCCGCGCCCGTGACGAATCGGGAAAACAGTTTATGGTGTCGTTGAACAACCGCTTCCGCCAAGCAGCGCAATGGCTGCATGAGCGAATCCAATCCGGTGCGTTCGGCGAGATTTATTACGCGAAAACGGGCTGGGTGCGCCGCCGCGGCATTCCCGCATGGGGGGCGTGGTTTTTTGACCGCGAACGCTCCGGCGGCGGCCCGCTCATCGATTTGGGCGTCCATATGCTCGATGTGACGCTTTGGCTGCTCGGGAACCCGAACCCGGTCGCGGTGACGGGGAAAACGTACGCGAAGTTCGGCCCGCGCCGCCAAGGGGCATGGCCGGGAACATCGTTTGCGCCTGATGCCGCCTATACGGTCGAAGATTTCGCCTCGGCGTTCATCCAGCTCGAAAACGACGCGACGGTGCTGCTGGAGACGAGCTGGGCGTCGCACATTGAAGAAGAGCGGGCATATGTCGAATTTCTTGGCACGGAAGGCGGCGTGCGCTGGGAGTGGAACATCGCCGGCAACCGCCAAGAAGTGAAATGGTTCCGCAACGAACACGGCGTTCCGGCCGATGTCACGCTTCATTTTGATGATCAAAGCGAACGGGTGGCGCTCCTTGACCATTTCTTGACGAGCATCGCCGAGAACACGCCGCCGCTTTGCACCGCTGAACAAGGGCTTACGATCGCCAAAGTGTTAGAAGCGATTTACGAATCGTCCGAAAAAGGGCGGCAAGTTCGCATCGAATGGTGAGAAACGCTCCATGAATCGCACTGGCGTCCCAACGAGTCGCGAACATGGGGAAACATTCCAAAAAACACTCGGCCTAGCCGCATACAGGCAGGCCGAAAGAACCAAGGGGGATCAATGAATGACTACACCCATCCGCGTTGTCGTCTGGAACGAATTTCGCCATGAAAAGAAAGATGAACAGGTAAGAGCGATTTATCCGGAAGGAATGCATACCGTCATCGCGAACTACCTAGCCGAAGCAGGGTTTGACGCCGCGACCGCTGTCTTGGACGAACCGGAGCACGGCTTGACCGACGAGGTGCTCGACCGGTGCGACGTCCTCGTCTGGTGGGGGCATATCGCCCATGACGAAGTGAAAGATGAGGTTGTCGAACGCGTCCACCGCCGCGTGCTGGAAGGAATGGGGCTCATTGTCCTTCATTCCGGCCATTTCTCGAAAATTTTCAAAAAGCTGATGGGGACGACATGCAATTTGAAATGGCGCGAGGCGGATGAAAAAGAGCGTCTCTGGGTCGTCGCCCCGGGCCATCCGATCGTCGAAGGGATCGGGCCGTACATCGAGCTTGAGCAGGAAGAAATGTACGGCGAGTTTTTCGACATCCCAGAGCCGGACGAAACGATTTTCATCAGCTGGTTTGAAGGCGGGGAAGTGTTCCGCAGCGGCTGCACGTTCACGCGCGGGAAAGGGAAAATTTTCTACTTCCGCCCTGGCCATGAAACGTATCCGACGTACCATCACCCGGATGTGCTGAAAGTGATCGCCAACGCCGTCCGCTGGGCCGCGCCGGTCAACCGCGGGGAAATCGTTTTCGGCAACGTCAAGCCGCTTGAGCCGATCAAAGCGAAACAAGGAGGAGTGACGCAGTGAAACCGATCAACGTCGGCATTATCGGCACGGGCTTTTCCGCTTCTTCCCATATTGAGGCGCTCCGCCGCCTGCCGTTCGTGAACATTGTCGCCATCGCTTCAAGCAGCCAAGAAAAAGCGGAGGAAGCCGCGCGCCGATTCGGGATTCCGAAAGCGTACGGCGATTACCGCGCCTTGGTGGACGACCCGGACGTCGAAGCCGTGCACAACTGCACGCGCAACGTCCTCCATTTCCCGATCAACAAGGCCGTGCTTGAGGCGGGAAAACATTTGTTGTCGGAAAAGCCGCTCGCCATGGACAGCGAACAGTCGGCGGAATTGAAGCGGCTCGCTGAACAAAGCGAAAGCCTTAGCGCGGTCTGCTTCAACTACCGCCACTACCCGCTCGTTGTCGAGGCGAAAGAGCGGCTTGCCCGTGAGGCGAAGCGCGTCCATTTCGTGTACGGCGGCTATGTGCAAGACTGGCTCTTGTATGACACGGACTACAACTGGCGGCTCGACCCGGCGCAAAACGGCCCGTCGCGCGCCATCGCCGACATCGGTTCGCATTGGTGCGACACGGTGCAATACGTGCTCGGCAAGAAAATCGTCGAAGTGTTCGCCGACTTGCGCACTGTCCATCCGGTCCGCTACAAGCCGAAGCAGGAAGGGAGCACGTTTACATCCGGCCACAACCAAGACGCCGAGCCCGTCCAGATTGACACGGAAGACGGCGGCAGCGTGCTCGTCCATTTTGACGACGGCACCCACGGGGCGTTTACGATTTCCCAAGTGAGCGCCGGCCGCAAAAACCGGCTCTATTTTGAAATCGCCGCCGATGAGATGACGCTCGCCTGGGACCAAGAGCACCCGAACCGCCTCTGGGTCGGGCGCCGCAACGGCCCGAACGAAGAAATCGTCCGCGATCCAGCACTCTTGTCGCCGCAAGCCGCCGCTTACGCCCATTATCCAGGCGGCCATGAAGAAGGCTGGCCGGACGGGCTGAAAAATTTGTTCCGTGATTTTTACAGCGCCATCATCCGGAAACAACGCGGTGAGGCGCTCGGGGAACTGCCGTTTGCGACGATCGCTGACGGCCACCATACGATGACGATCGTCGACGCCATTTTGGAAAGCCATCGCACCAAACGGTGGGTGCGGGTGGCGGAATAAGCGGCGTCAGCGCGGCCAGCACGGGCGCGAACGGCGCGCCAAAACAAAACGACACGGCGGAGCCGGCCGCCGACCGGCCGGCTTCACACCGCTAGAAAGGGGAGAAGAACGAGATGAAAGTAGGCGTATTTACTGTTTTGTATCAACAGCTGCCGTTTGAGGAGATGCTGGACAAAGTCGCCGCCATGGGCATCGAAGCCGTTGAGCTTGGCACCGGCAATTACCCGGGCAGCGCCCATTGCGATCCCGACGCGCTGTTGGATCAGCCGGAAAACATCAAAGCGCTGAAAAAAGCTGTCGCCGACCGCGGCCTCGTCATCAGCGCGTTAAGCTGCCATGGCAACCCGCTTCATCCGGACAAAACGTTCGCGAAACAGTCACATGACACGTGGCGGAAAACGGTCAGGCTCGCCGAGCAGCTCGAAGTCCCGGTCATCAACGCCTTCTCCGGCTGCCCGGGCGACCATCCCGGCGCCAAATACCCGAACTGGGTCACATGCTCCTGGCCGCCGGATTACTTGGAAATTTTAAAATGGCAATGGGAAGAAGTCGTCATTCCGTACTGGCGCGAAGAAGCCGCGTTCGCCAAGGAGCACGGCATCACGCAAATCGCTTTTGAAATGCATCCGGGCTTTGTCGTCTACAACCCGGAAACGCTCCTCAAACTGCGCGAACATGTCGGCGACGCGATCGGCGCCAACTTCGACCCGAGCCACCTGCTTTGGCAAGGCATCGACCCGGTTGAGGCGATCAAACTGCTCGGCCGCGAAAAAGCGATTTTCCATGTCCATGCGAAAGACACGTACCTAGACGAAACGAACATCCGCAAAAACGGCGTGCTCGATACGAAACATTACAGCCAAATCCTCGACCGCTCATGGGTGTTCCGCACCGTCGGCTACGGACAAAGCGAAAAAATGTGGCGCGACATCGTCAGCGCCCTGCGCGCCGTCGGCTACGACTACGTGCTGTCGATCGAGCATGAAGACATGCTCGCTTCGATCGATGAAGGGCTGTCCAAAGCCGTCGCGCTTTTGAAAAAGGTGCTGTTCAAAGAAGAACTGCCGGAGATGTGGTGGGCGTAAAAAATAGCGGCAAGGGAACACGATCCCTTGCCGCCTGCCGTTTCAAACGCCTGCGCCAGTCAGCCAACCGTCTGCCCCCATTTGTCAATGAGCTTCATCAACATGCGGACGAAAAACGATAAGGCAAAAATGGTGACAAATGAATGCATCCATGTCCATCGATGATACTCAATCAAATCCGTATGCTTTTCATACAACACCTCAACAGCCGTTAACGCAGCGGCATACAGCGCACATTGGCCGATGATTCCAGGAAGGCGCGAGCGGCGGGAAGTTTGATAGAAATACACACAGATGATCGGATACAGGAAGTATTCAAACAAAACGCTCGTCTCGAAATAGCGCCCTAAAAACCGGACGGGATACTCAAGCCAATGGTCTTCAACGACGATCACCCCAAAAAAAGTAGAAAAATACGCTTTCAACAGGAACACTATCACCTTTTCCTTGACTGGCGGGGTTCGCAAGGCGAAAAACAACAAGATCATCCCAACAACAAGCAGCGCCCACAAATGGATCCGGTCCATGGCTTATCGTCCCCTGTGAAGAATTTGCCTACTTTGCTAGTATGCACAGCCGAACAACGATCTTATTCCGTCCAGTTGTGTTTGCCCCAAACTAGAACGCCGCCCACCCGCTGCACCAATCGCGAAAGAGACCCCCAACGCCCGCAGAGGGGCCAACCGCCTGCTTTATACCGCCCGCGCCGTTTGACGGCCGACGCGCCCTTTCATGAACAGCAGCCGGTGCCCGTCCACCGTCAAATCAATCATCGCGCCATCGAACACGTCATCGCCTGACTTTTTTCCGTTCGCCTGCAAATACGCGACCCGATACCACTTGCGCCCATACTCAAAATACATGTACCGCCCGCGCCGGAAATCGATCCAAAACTTCACCCGCTCACCGTTTACGCTCTTCCACACATACCCCCACGCCCGGTCTTGGCGGATCGGCGCCATTTTTGGACGCGCGGAATTGATGGCTTCATAATACAGGCGGTGTTTGATGTCAAACAGCACCATCCCGTTTGCCTCCTTTTGGACATGATACTATATGTATAGCGCCAAACGGGCAAAAATAGACATGCTGGCTCACTCATTTCGTCTCAGCATTCGCCCAGCGAGCAACCGAACGGCCAACGTCAACAGAAACATTGTAACGAGTGAGTATTCCCACTTCCAACCATGATATTCGATCAAATCCGTATGCCGTTCAAAGACAACCTCAAGGGCTGTCAGCACCGCCGCATACCCCGCGCATTGCGCCGCCACACCCGGCCAGCGCGCTCGGCGCGAGGTGGCATAGACGTACACACTGACAACCGGATAGAGAAGATATTCAAAAATGACGCTGTTATTTATATAAGAAGCAAAAAAACGGACCGGATACTCGAGGAGCCCGGCCCCCGCCACGATCGAACCGAAAAAACTCGCCGCATATGCATTGAGCAAAAACGAAAGCCATACTTCCCTTGGTGAAAAAACGCGGAAGCTGAGCCCCAGCAAACCGATGCCCACCGCAACAAGCGCCCAGAGAATCCATTGTTCCATGATCGCCCCCTGGATGCGAATGATGTCGATTTTTCTTTAGTATGGGATGAGGGAGGGGGGAGTATGTGAATTTTTTAGTGTTTTCATTTTACGACAGCGCAATAGGCCTTAGAAGTGATGGTCTTATGTATGTTCTGTCCTATGAAAAAAAGTGGAATTTTGTAAAATAGTAGGCTCTTCACCACAAAATATACTTGACAATCAGGTTGTTTTCTGATCAAGGGTACAAAAAATGCGAAATTTCCTGTATGGTAAAGGTGACCAAACCATTATAAATGCACCTTGAAAAGTTAACCTTTGCATCACGCTGCACACCCCAAGCGTCGAAGCACCTCTTCCGGTTGTTGATCTATATATTCCATAAACCGGGCAATGGCTTGGTCAATATCCATTTGATCTTTGTGAAACACATTGGCAATGACCGCATCCTTGAGCCATTTCCACAAGCGTTCGATGGGATTCAGCTGTGGGGAATAAGGAGGTAAAAAGATCAAGTGAAACGATTCCCCTTCTTGGCGCAAGAAATCTCTCACCATTTTGGCATGGTGGATGCGGGCATTGTCGAGCACGAGCACGATCAGCTGGTCTGGATAACGGCTCTTCAAGATCTTTAAAAAATCCAAAAACGTCGTCGCATTCGCAGCGACTGCTCGATGAAGAACGGTGTCCCCATTGAGCACATTCACCGCCCCAAATACAGAAACGTGGGCATGATGGCCGTACGTGGGCACTTGTTTTTGCCGGCCTGCCTCCGACCAAGTGGCCCGCAGGATTTGATAAGACCGGACATGAGTTTCATCGGCATATAAAAGAATCGTATCGGGAGTGATCAGTTTTTTTTAATGAGATCCATTTGTTTCTCAAACGCCTGCTGTTGTTCGGCATCGCCTTTGGCCAGGGTATAGGTGGGACGAGTCCAAGACAATCTCATTCGATGTAAAAGTTTGCGAATTCCTTCCCGGTACATGTCCACCTCGTAGTGTTCGCGGATATAAGACTGAAGAATCCGCGTATTCCAAGAAGAAGCGATGTCCCAACCGAGTTCGGCCGGGGTGTGGGTCAAGATCGTCTGTTTCAGTTCCTGTTGCTGTTCCAGTGTCAAAAACGGCTCCCGGCCCGGCGGATATTTCCGATCGAGCAGGAGATCGAGCCCTCCTTCGTTGAATAAGGAGACATAAAATGCGACGCTTTGGCGGCACAGGTTGAGCATGGAAGCGACGTCTTTCCCCAGATACCCTTCCATGACGAGGCGAACGGCCATGACGCGTTGACGCAGGGAAATGTTTTTGATTTTTTTCTCTTCCTTTCGAAGGGTTCGTGGCGTCCATCCATGGTCATTGGTGATTTTCAATCGTTTCATTCCGTTTCCGCTCCTTTTCTTCGTGAAGTACCTAGGAGCAGTATAACCGGGGTGGAAGCCACTTATACGGACGTTAATGTTTCAATGTGCATCTATATGGATGAAACAGAAGCAAACGATTTATCAGTTCATTGTAAAAGTAGTTTCGCTAGTTAGTATAGTATATGGTTTATACTATATGTATCACATTGGTATAGAAGAAGGACTGTTATTTTAAACATATACACCATCCCCGTCTTTCAAAGGAGAGAAGGGGATGGTTTTTGTTATTGTGACTAAAATACAAATATAAACGGATGTTTTTCACAATTGCAATATCATGAAAATATATATTCCATTTCGAAATGAGCTGGATCCATTTTTCTATGAAAATCCCCACTCCTCGACCAAATCAGTATACGCGTTGATCGGGCCGGATATACTGAAAAATGGCCAAAGAAGGCAATAGAAAAGCAGAGGTGCCCGATTTTAGGGCATCTCGTATATTCTGTCCGCCTTTTGGCTATACTAATTAAGTTGTGGGTGGCGGAACGGCTCCTTGCGGGAGATCATGCAAAAGATGATCGTAAGCATTCGCCTTGCTGTGGCGATGAGTGCTTTTTTCTTCCCGCGTCGGGACGCCAACGACCAAAAATTCCTCGCTAATGGGTGATTCTTGGATCGAGCCACTGACCATGCCGCCTCGCATAATGCCGATCGGAGATGGGGATTGCCTTTGGTGGTTCGCGTACTCTTTCGCTTTCCGGCGCTTTCATGGTTGCTGGGGGGTCAATCCGGTCCATGAGGCGGCGCGCTCCGGTGTTTCGAGTACGCTCATATCGGTTCCCATCTCGGCAATCACGACGGCGGCGGTTTCTTTTTTTACTCCGGGCATGGTCATCAGAAGTTCCACTTCCTGTTTAATATTGTTGTAACAGCTGATCGATGCGTTGATCGATTTTTTTAAATCAAGTGTGTTAGGCATTTTCTGTTCGTAGTCACCTTTCCAAATGAAAGGGCTCACATGGGTGGCACCAAACGAACTATAACAGTTTTATGCACAGGGTCGAACCACCATTAAAAAGAACGTCTTTTTAATCTGTTTGTGTTTCTCATTCATTATGGGAAAGAGTGACTGATTTTCATGCATGGGTGGAGAGAGAATTTTTCTTATGGATGTTTTGTGTAAAAAAATATACAAAAACAATGTTAGAAAATATAACAAATTCATTGAACGATTTATCTTTGACTTTTACACTGTTAATTGAAAAGAAGAGAAAGGTTGCACAATTGAATAGTAAAAAGCTCTCTAGGGTTCCGTTAACAAGATAAACTGTGTATTGCAAAAAAAGTGTCTTGTTAAGTCTGGTCCAAGAGAGAGCGTATAGAAAAACGCTTAAAGCGTTTTTCTATATACACGGAGGGATAAAAGCCCGGGAGGACTTAGTACTTTTGAGCTTTTTATCCCTCATTTTATTTTTAACAAAATTGTTTATCGAGGTGAGAAAGATGAAAAGAAATTGGGGAGTAACCTATCTTTTAGCCATCATCTTGTTATTGGCAACAGCCTGTGGAAATTCGTCTACCAGCACGAAAGAGGATGGAAGTAAAAGTCAACCGATCAAAATCGGGTTTAGTGCATTGCCCAGCTGGTATTTGTGGCATTTAGTTGAAGAAAAAGGTTTTTTTAAAAAGCATGGAGTCGATGTAGAACTTGTATGGTTTCCGGTTTATGCTGATTCTCTTTCTGCATTAAATACTGGAAAAATTGATGCCAACAGCCAAGCGCTCATTGACACGATTTCTCCTATTGAAAAAGGAGTTGATTTAAAAGTTGTGTTCATTACTGATAACTCATTGGGAGGAGATGGACTAGTTGCTACTAAGGATATTAAGACCGTTGCTGACTTAAAAGGAAAGAAAGTCGGCACAGAAATTGGAACTATCGAGCACTTCTTTATGCTTACTGCTTTGAAAGAAGCTGGGTTAAGCGAATCGGATGTGAAATTCACTAATTTGACGGTTCAAGATGCTGGGAATTCGTTTATTGCTGGCAAGCTGGATGCGGCTGGGTTGTGGGAGCCATTCTTGAGTATGGCAGTGGAAAAAGGAAAGGGGCATAAGCTGGTGACATCCGCTGATTTTCCAGGACTTATTGCCGATGTTTTTGTTGTAAGAGAGGAAATCTTAAATACTCGAAAGGAGGATATTCAAAAAATAGTAGCTGCTTGGTTTGATGCAGTGAACTATCTCTCTAACCATTATGATGAATCGATCCAGTTAATAGCTGAACAAGCTGGGATCTCTAAAGAAGAACTTGACGCTGGGATGAAGGGATTTAAGTTATTTTCGCCAGAGGAAAACATAAGGGCATTTCAAGAAGGAAATACGTATCAGTCGATTTATTATACAGCTCGAAAAAATGCAGAATTCTTAAAAGAATTAGGTTTTATTCAAGAAATACCTGATTTGGACCAATTAGTTGATCAGACATTCATCAATGAAGAAATTAGGAGAAACAAATAAGGAGCTGATTTTATGGAATGGAGACAGGAGAGAAGAAACAATTGGAGGTTGCTGAGAATCCGTGAAGATATTTCTAAACAATGGTACTTTACTGGCGTAGCGGTAGCGTTTCTAGTTTTACTGGGCGTTTGGATTGGATTAAGTTACTTTAAATTCGTTGACGAAGTCTTTCTTCCCTCTCCTTTAAGTGTCATTCAGGCGTTATTTTTATCTTTGCTTAGTGTTGAATATTGGAAGGAAATTGGAATAAGTGTGTACCGCGTGTTTATGGGATTTTTACTGTCGTGTTTATTAGGTATACCTCTTGGAATTTTGGCAGGAACATTTAAATTTGCAGAATCGTTTGTTGTACCAATTTCTGAGTTTTTCCGTTATATGCCAGCTGCTGCTTTCATTCCGTTGATCATGGTGTGGGCTGGAATTGGGGAAACAGCCAAAATTCTTGTTATTTTCATAGGATGTTTTTTCCAAGTAGTATTAATGGTGGCGGATAATGCAAACCAAGTTCACAAGGATTTGCTTTACGCTTCTTACACTCTTGGAGCCAACCGCTGGCAAGTCATTTCGAGAGTGATTATTCCTGCTATGCTTCCGCAATTAATGACGACTATGAGACTCATTATGGGATGGGCTTGGACTTATTTAGTAGTAGCGGAACTCGTAGCTGCCAATAGTGGTCTGGGATATACCATTATGAAAGCACAACGTTTTTTGGATACGAATTCCATATTTGTTGGCATTATTGTAATTGGACTGTTAGGGTTAATCATTGATCGTTGCTTTGCAATTATCAATAAAAAGTTATTTCCTTGGGTTGAATGAAGGGGGAATTTAAATGCTGAGCGCAGTAAAGAATGATTATTTAACGCAAGAATCAAAAATTGAAATCGAAATTCAGAATCTATCGAAAATATACAAAACAAAAAAACGGCTCATTTCAGGCGTTAGAAAATGTGTCTCTATATGTAAAAAACGAAGAATTTGTATCCATCCTTGGTCCTTCAGGATGTGGAAAATCAACGATTTTAAGGATATTGGCTGGTTTAGAAGAACATACTTCGGGAAGTGTGAAAGTCTCGGGAGAAGAGGTGAGAGGACCTAGCAGAAAACGAGGAATGGTATTCCAATCGTATACCCTTTTTCCTTGGCTGACAGTAAGAGAAAATATTGAATTTGGGCTCAAGCTGAAAGGGATGAAGGAAAAAGAGAGGAGAGAAATTTCTGATCGTTATTTAGAACTGGTGGGATTAGAAAAGTTTGCTAACTCATATAGTAAGGAATTGTCTGGGGGAATGAAGCAACGTGTGGCGATCGCTCGGGCCTTAGCCAATCAACCTGAAGTGTTGTTAATGGATGAGCCTTTTGGAGCTTTAGACGCGCAAACAAAGCAATCCATGCAAAAATTATTGCTAGATATATGGAAAAAAGAGAAGACAACTATTGTATTCATTACACATGATATCGATGAGGCCCTCTTTCTTTCGCAACGGATTTATGTCATGGAGCAAGGCCGGGGAGAATTGTCGAAGAGATTGATGCAGATTTGCAATTATTCAAAGATGGAGAACTCGTAGACGTAGAACGATTTATGAAAATGAAAAAGCACATCATTTCTCTATTACATCATTAATTTTTAAAAACGTCTGCGAGTAAGCTTTGAGCGATGCCCGAGCATGGGAAATAAATACGACTCATGCCCTGGTGGGGGTTCTCACAGAACACGTCCATGAGATGCTTTCTCCTCCATTATTAAAGACAGCGTCTTGTGGATTAGGTTCAAAGAAAAATGAATAACAAAGTTTTCTAGGGTTCCGCAGATTAATTAGTATCTGGTCTGGTCCGAGAGAAAACGCACAGTGAGAAACTGTGTGCACGGAGGGATAAAAGCCCGGGAGGTGTCAGTGAAGACAATTTTTGTCTCGTTGTTGCCTCCTTTTGATTTTCTAACTCAGTAAAGGAGTAGTGGTCGCGAAGTGTACCTATGGATTGTTAGATATCAACAAAACTGAAAGAACATGTTATGGATTTTGTCGAAAAATATTTTTTGGCACCCATGAGAGGCCAAGAAATCTTGATATATCAACATTTTTAAAGGGAGGTTTACCGGTCATGAAACAATACTGGTCTAAATTGTTAGTTCCTGGAGGAAAGTGGTCTGGAGTGATTGGAAAGGGGAAATGTATTCGTTTTACGGCTCTCGATCAAGGTGCAAATGTTTCATTATTGCTGTATAACGCAAAGGATAAGTTTGAACGTTATAACATGCCGGATACACTAAAGGCCCAGCATACGTTTTACTTGACGAAGGGGAATGTACTGTTGAGTGACAACGGACGGGTGTTGGTTAGTATTATCGAGGATAGTGTTGGTTGGCATGATACTGTTTCAGGTTATACTACTCGAGAAATGACAGATGCCAAATATGGAGTGACTACCTATCAACAATTACGAAATGACTGGCTTCGCAGCGGAGAAGAAAATTTTGCGATGGAACTAGTTCGAAATGGATTGGGACTGAGAGATTTAGTTCCTGTTGTTAATCTTTTCTCAAAAGTGTATTGCGACCATCGGGGAGATATGCATTTTGTCGTTGATCATTGCCAAAAAGGAGATACGGTCACATTGCGAACAGAAATGGATGTATTGCTTATACTTTCTAATACGCCCAATCCGTTAGATCCAAGAACTTCTTATCCTTCTGTACCTGTAAAGATGGAAGTATATGACGCTGAGACTGTAAAGCAGGACGATTATTGTCTTAACTTTTGCCCAGAAAATCGGCGAGCGTTTGAAAATACATTGGAGTATTACCAATTAATGAGTTGATGTTATACAAAAAATCATTAAGGGAGGAAAGGAAACAATGTTAAATCAAGTAGAAAGTCCTCGAAAAGTAGAAAATGCCGTATATAACACAATTGTTCCGGCTGGAACAGGGTGGATGCGTGAATTGCTTCCAGGTCAAGTGCTTCGGATCGTTGATTTAGAAGGAAATCAAGCGGTTGATACGCTATTTTTTGATTCGGAAAATCCGGAAGATCATTACAGTGCTGTAGCGACAATTACCGCTCAGAAAAACATTTATCTAACAACGGGATCTATATTACGTTCAGAGTCTGGAAAGGAATTGCTAAAAATCGTTGCTGATACATGTGGGAGACACGATACGCTAGGTGGGGCTTGCTCTGCTCAGAGCAATACGGTGCGTTATTCTCATGACACCTTATTTATGCATAACTGCCGTGATACATTTATGCTTCTTTTGGCTCAACATGGCGGAAACTATACCAAAAGAGACTTGGCGCCAAATGTGAACTTTTTTATGAATGTTCCTGTTACGCCGGAGGGGAATTTGGAATTTGCGGATGGAATTTCTGGTCCGGGACGGTATGTTGAACTGCTTGCTTTGCGCCGGACTATGGTATTGATAAGCAATTGTCCGCAATTAAACAATCCATGTAATGCTTATAATCCTACACCGATCCAGTTGCTAATTTGGAACAAATAAAAAATTATAAGAGAAAATGGGGGGATATGGATGTTTAAAAAAGTTCTCATTGCCAATCGTGGCGCTATCGCTGTTCGGATTGAGCGTACGTTGCGCAAGCTTGGTATTCCATCGGTGGCTGTATATACAAAAGCAGATCAAGACAGCCTCCATGTTGAATATGCCGACGAGGCGTCCTCATCGGGGACGGTCCTCCAAAAGACAGCTATTTAAATGCTGATCTTATTTTAAAAACAGCAATAGAAACAGGAGCCGATGCCATTCATCCTGGATACGGATTTTTAAGTGAAAATGCAGAGTTTGCTCGCGCTTGCCAGCAACAAGGCATTACGTTTATCGGACCTAATCCAGAGCAAATCGAAATGTTCGGATTGAAACATTCAGCCCGTGAAATTGCCAAAAAAGCAGGAATACCCCTGCTTCCGGGAACAGATCTCATTACAGAGATTGAGGAAGCATTGCGTCAGGCGGATGCGATTGGCTATCCTGTTATTTTAAAAAGTACAGCAGGTGGCGGAGGCATTGGGATGCGCCTTTGCGAAAATGAAGATGATTTGCGCTCTGCCTTTGAAGCAGTGCGCCATCTTGCTGAAGTAAATTTTAAAGATAACGGCGTTTTTTTAGAAAAGTATATACGAACAGCACGACATATTGAAGTTCAAATATTTGGAAATCGTTTTGGAGAGGTCGTGGCATTAGGTGAACGAGATTGTTCAATTCAGCGACGAAACCAAAAAGTGATTGAGGAGAGCCCTGCGCCTAATTTGCCAGAGCGGGTAAGAAAAGAGATGTTAGAAGCAGCTGAACGTCTCGCGGCGGATGTCAATTATCGGAATGCCGGTACCGTTGAGTTTCTTTATGATCCTCAAACAGAAGAATTTTACTTTTTAGAAGTCAATACTCGCCTTCAAGTAGAACATGGGGTTACGGAAGAAGTATTAGGCATTGATTTAGTTGAATGGATGATTCTGGAAGCTGCTGATGAGTTGCGCCATTTGCCATCGTTAGTAAAACAACCTCAAGGGCACAGCATTCAAGTCCGTTTATATGCAGAAGATTGTTTCCATCAATTTCGTCCAAGCGCTGGCCAGATTGATCAAGTAATTTTTTCAGAAAAAGCGCGTGTTGAAACGTGGGTTAGAGACGGAGTGACGATCACAACACTTTATGACCCAATGGTAGCAAAAATCATTTCCCATGGAAAAAATAGGGATGAGGCGCTCCAAAAGTTGATTCAAGCATTAGAAGAGACACGATTATACGGAATTGCTACAAATCTTTCATATGTCGAGGCGGTTTTGAATGACAAAGAATTTCAAAAAGGCCATGTGTATACACGATTTTTACATGATTTTTCTCATGTAGAACATGCATTAGAAGTATTGGACGGAGGAATGCAAACAACTGTCCAAGACTGGCCTGGGCGAATTGGCTACTGGAATGTCGGGGTGCCTCCATCTGGACCGATGGACTCGCTTTCGTTTCGTATTGGAAATAAATTGCTTGGCAACGATGAGGGAGCACCTGGTTTAGAGCTAACATTACGTGGAGGTTCATACCGCTTTCGAGATGATATATGGTTTTGCATTACTGGAGCGGATATGAAAGCAACGCTTGATGGCGTTCCTATTCCGATGTATAAGCCGATTTTAGCGAAAAGAGGGCAAGTGCTTCAGTTTGGAGAAGCTGAGAAAGGAATGCGCACGTATTTGCTCGTTCGTGGAGGATTTGATATGCCTCGCATTCTAGGAAGTTCTTCTACATTTATACTTGGGGGATTCGGTGGGCATGGAGGACGTGCTTTGCGAACGGGAGATGTTCTTTCAGTTCGTACCGATTATAAATATCCACTCCATATAGAAGAACTTCCTGTCACAGCTAGACCAGCTTTTTCAAACACATGGACGATCGGTGTAATCCCAGGACCGCACTGTACAGAAGAATTTTTACATCCAGATTATCTTAAACAATTGACAGAAACAAAATGGGAAGTCCATTTTAACAGCTCACGTACAGGAGTTCGCCTTATTGGTCCTGCTCCTCAGTGGGCGCGCGAAGATGGAGGGGATGCCGGGCTCCATCCTTCGAATATTCACGACAATCCGTATGCAATCGGTACGCTGGATTTAACAGGAGACATGCCGATTCTTCTTGGACCCGACGGACCTAGCCTTGGGGGGTTTGTTTGCCCTGTGACAACAGCATCAGCTGAGTTATGGAAAATTGGGCAATTACGACCGGGCGATACGGTATGCTTTCGATTAATGACTCTTGATGAAGCAGAGACATTGCGAAAAGAAATGGAACATTATTTTCAGATGGTTGGAAATCATCAGGAAAGAGATACGATTACTGTTCCTGAATTACCAAAACAACGTATGGACATTTCTTCAAATTATCCATTGCTTGCTTACGAAGAAAAGAACAGAAGGTTTCCAATTACGATCCGCTGTTGTGGGGATGAAAATTTGCTGATAGAGTATGGTGGACTGGAATTGAATATTCTTTATCGTTTTCAAGTCCATGTGCTTATGCAAGCAATTCAAGAAAGTGGAAAGATTCCTTTTATTGATCTTACTCCTGGTATTCGATCGTTGCAAATTCATATCGATCCATCGCGAATATCAGTTAAAGAGGCGTGTCAATATGTTTTAGAATTGGATCGCACTTTGCCGCCTTTGGAATCGATTGAAGTGCCGTCACGAATTGTTCGCCTGCCGCTTTCTTGGGATGATCCAGCGGTAAGATTAGCAATAGAGCGTTATCAACAAAATGTTCGCCCGGATGCACCATGGTGTCCTAGCAATTTAGAATTTATTCGGAGAGTGAACGGTCTAGAGAGTATTGAAGATGTGAAACATATCGTATTTTCGGCCAACTATCTCGTTTTAGGGCTAGGAGATGTATATTTAGGTGCACCTGTAGCCATTCCAATTGATCCGCGGCATTGGCTTGTTACTACGAAATACAATCCAGCGCGGACATGGACCCCAGAAAATGCTGTAGGGATTGGTGGAACATATTTATGTGTATATGGTATGGAAGGCCCTGGGGGGTATCAACTTCTTGGGCGAACAGTACAAATGTGGAATAAGTTTCGTTCAACAAAAAATTTTGAATCTGGAAAACCTTGGCTTCTGCGCTTTTTTGATCAAATTCAGTTTTATCCGGTAGAGGCAGATGAACTTTTGCGTATTAGGGAAGATTTTTTGCGCGGTCGATTTGAAGTAGAAACAATTGAAACAACTTTTCGTTTGAAAGAATATCTTGATTTTCTTGAATCGATCAAAGACAGCGCCAAACGGTTCCGTGATCGTCAACAACAAGCGTTTTCTGAGGAGCGGGAACGTTGGAAAAAACTTGGTCTCGTAGAATACGTGCAAGAACATCATACAAAACCGGCAGATCATGAAGTCGACCTTCCAGACGGAGCAGTAGCCGTACGCAGCTCGATGCAGGGAAGTGTATGGAAAGTGTTGGTTTCTTCTGGACAGTATGTTCGCAAAGGAGATGTATTGATTATCGAGGAAAGCATGAAAATGGAATGTCCTCAAGTATCTCCTTGTAATGGATACATTGCTTCTGTCCACGTTCGTTCAGGTGAAGAAGTGCAAGCTGGGCAGATCATTGTCAGCATTTTTGAAGAAGATGCGGAGGTGCCAATGGCATGAGTATTCCACGTTTATTGACAATTGGATGGTTGCGCCAGATGTATGAAAAAGGGGAGATTACGCCGAAAGAGGTGATTGATGCAATTATTCAACGAGCTCAAAAAGAATCAAATATGAATATTTGGATTACACCGCCTTCACTCGATTGGATAGAACCATTTTTGGATCAATTGAAATATAAAGATTTTAAGACGTCCCCTCTATGGGGAGTCCCTTTTGCCATTAAGGATAATATTGATTTGGCAGGAATTCCTACGACAGCGGGTTGCCCTGATTATGCTTACGTTCCTTCAGAGCATGCACCAGTAGTTCAGAGACTGATTGATGCTGGGGCCATTCCGGTCGGCAAAACGAATTTGGATCAGTTTGCAACAGGGCTTGTTGGAGTAAGAAGCCCTTATGGAGAAACTCATAACGCCTTTCGTCCAGAGTTAATAAGCGGTGGATCTAGTTCAGGTTCTGCTGTCGCTGTGGCCCGGGGACATGCCGCTTTTGCGCTCGGGACAGATACAGCTGGATCAGGGCGCGTGCCGGCTGCGTTAAATCGCCTTATTGGATTTAAGCCCAGCTGCGGAGCATGGCCGGTAAGAGGAGTAGTTCCTGCATGCGCTAGTCTTGATTGCGTAACGGTATTTGCTCATCATTTAGATGATGTGTTACTAGTCGATTCGGTTGTAAGAGGGATAGATGAAAAAGATCCGTGGTCTAAGGAGATTCCATCTCCTGTGTTACAGCTTCCAAGCAAAATCTATCTACCACAAGGGACGCTTGACTTTTTCGGGCCATTTGCCAATGAATATAAGCATGCATGGGAGCGTGCTGTCATAAAATTGCAAACATTAGGGGTTCCTGTGGAATATATCGATATTCAGCCGTTTGCTAAAGCAGCTTCTTTGCTTTACGATGGTCCATTTGTTGCCGAACGATGGGCTGATTTAGGACCATTTATTGAGTCGCATCCGCAGTCTACATTCCCGGTAACAGAGCAAGTTTTGCGTTCTGGTTCGTCTTCTTATGATGCGGCATCGGTATTTCGAGCTTTGCACCAATTGCAGTCCATTAAATTAGACGTTCACAAACAGTTACAAAATGCTGTGTTCGTACTACCGACTTGTGGTGGAACATGGACGCGCGATCAAGTAAGAGAGGAACCGATTCGTACGAATAGCGATATGGGGCGTTATACCAATCATTGTAATTTATTAGATTTGTGTGCTGTTGCTGTACCTGCTGGCGATGCAGCCCTTGATCTACCATTTGGAGTTACATTTTTTGCACTCTCCGGACAAGAAGGGCTGATTTGCAGTGTTACCAATTTATTTTTATACGGCAACCAAGCACAGTTGCAATCGATTTTTTCTAAAGAAAACAAAGAAACAACATTAATTGCTGTTTGTGGTTTGCATATGAGAGGGTTTCCGTTGGAACAAGTAATGCACGAACATGGCGCGCGTTTTG
This sequence comes from Geobacillus sp. WSUCF1, assembly GCF_000422025.1. Taxonomy (NCBI): domain Bacteria; kingdom Bacillati; phylum Bacillota; class Bacilli; order Caryophanales; family Anoxybacillaceae; genus Geobacillus; species Geobacillus sp. WSUCF1. The sequence goes on from NZ_ATCO01000081.1 coordinate 19,829, forward strand.
TTTGTGAAGCGAGAACAGCAGCTAAATATCAGCTCTTTCGTCTTCCGACTCAGCCGGCCAAACCGGGACTCATCAAAAAGCGAGAGGGAGGAAGTGCTATTCAATTAGAAATATGGGAAATGCCGATCGATCGATTTGGCGCTTTTGTGGCCTCTATTCCATCTCCGCTTAGCATAGGAAAAGTAGAGTTGGAAGACGGTTCTGAAGTGCCCGGTTTTATATGTGAGCCATATATTGTTGAAGAAGCTGAAGACATTACAACATTCGGGGGATGGAAAAGAATTGTCCATGAACAGGCATAATGCATCATTCAATCTGTCCGAAGAGACAGGATACTGAAGAAAGTTTTAATGAGGATGGTTGTCTGGACAAAGGCGAAGAAAGTTGATTCATCAATGGATGATGGAAGACGTTTCTCTCATCATCATCGCCTATGACATGGTATTAGTATTGCATGTACCATGTTGCCTCTGGACTTTAAACCAAAAAAACACCGGTTCTTGTGATTAACTATACTATAATGATTAGAGGATATTATGTTCAGTATAAGAACATATATCCTCTTTTTTCATACATAATAGACCTATTATTTAGATGTTGAAAATATGGTCTATTATGTATAAAATAGGTAAAACATAATTTTTGTTTTTTAAAGAGGAAGGGGACATAGCCCACAGCGGGAGGGGTAGCGAGGTCTTTCGACCGAGCGTAAAAAAGAAAAGACTTTAGGTGGTGAAGGTCTATGAGGGTGCAAGAGGTTCTTTTAGAGAATAACAACAGGAGATACATATTGGTGGATGAGGAAGGATTTCCTGTGATTCCTGTGGTGAAGTATCTGAAGTATTTAGATACGACAGGGAAAAGCAGAAATACACTGAAGACCTACTGTTATGCGTTAAAGCAGTATTTTGTGTTTTTACAGGAAAAAAGAAGGATTACAGAGAAGTTCGTTTAGAGGACTTGGTGGAATTTGTAGCTTGGTTGAGGAATCCATATGAAAGTGCAAAGGTAACTCCCCTCCAACCTGTGAAAGCAAAGAAAACAGAAAAGACGATTAATTTGACGATTACAGCCGTCACCAATTTTTATGATTATTTGTATCGGAACGAGGAAATCCAAAACGATATGGTTGATAAGCTACTGAAACAAGTGTTTACAGGAGGAAGAACCAGATACAAGGATTTTCTGTATCATGTCAATAAAAATAAGCCTTCTAACCGTCATATTCTGAAGGTAAAAGAGCCGAGAAAAAAGCTGAAAGTTTTAACGAAAGAAGAAGTACAACAATTGATAGAAGCAACCACCAACATCCGAGATAGATTGTTAATTCAATTGCTTTTTGAAACAGGATTACGGATTGGTGAGGCACTTTCCCTATTCATCGAGGATTTTATTTTTGACCATAAGAACGGACATCGGATTCGTTTAGTCAACCGAGGAGAGTTGGAAAATGGAGCAAAACTAAAAACAGGAGAACGGGAAATTTATGTTTCCCAAGCCTTAATGAATTTATTGGATGATTACTTGTATGAGGTAGTGGATGAATTGGATTTAGACACCAATTTCGTGTTTGTTAAACTTCGTGGAAAGAACATAGGACAACCCATGACTGTTTTCTGCAACTAAAAAGTTAAGCGAAACGCAAGATTTTTTTCAGCACCCCAAGCCTTTTTATAAGTTCATATAAGAATGTTTCAGACGATAACTAGTTCCTGTAAATGTTAAGAGATAGCTGTGATGAACAAGGCGGTCAATGATAGCCGTAGTCAATCGTTCATCATGGAATATGCTATTCCATTTACTGAATTCCAAGTTGGTGGTAATAATGACACTTCTCTTTTCGTAACATCCTGCAATGACTTGGAAAAGGAGCTGCGCTCCTTCTTTGCTTACAGGGATGTAGCCCCATTCATCACAGATCAGTAAATCGATTTTTTCGAGCTGATTCATCATCTTGTGGAGATTTCCTGTATTCTTTGCTTCAATCAGCTCATTGACCAACGCGGCTGTTCGATAAAATTTCACGCTTTTCCCTTGGTTACAGGCTGTAAATTAATCACTTTATTTCGGAACAAAAGAGCCATTTTTTTGCACATTCCTTCATAAAGCCCTCTCCCCTTTTCTGAAGGAATGTGCTAAATTTTTTGTGAATTGTTTCGGACAAAGATTTCCATTCGTTTCAATGAGGGGGAGGAAGTGTGATCCAGTTTCACGACTTTGGCATTGACATTCAAACGTATACGGATCGTAGGAAAGGGAACGATTTTCCCGACGTGAACCAATGCCCCCACTGTCCATCCCGCCGCCCCTTGCATCGTCACGGATACTACCAACGCTATGCGTTGACGGCAGAGGGGGAGTATCACCTTTGGATCGCACGATATCGCTGTCAAGAGTGTCGCAAAACCGTGAGTGTGCTGCCTTCTTTCCTCCTCCCGTATGTTCAATATACACGATCGGTTATTTGGCAAGCGGTCAAAGCATGGTTCGAAACGCCAAGGCAAGGAGCGAAGACCAAACAGGTTGTTTTTCCCACCAAGGAGGTCATCTTGTTTTATGTCCGACGATTTTTACGGAATCTCTCTCGCTTGCATCACGCGGCGGTGAGAAGGTGGGGGATCATCGGCCTGTGGGGAACGCAAGAACAGAACGGGCGGTTTGGTGGATGCAGACCTTGGAGGGACGGGGGGTGGGCTCGATCATCCAAGACCTGTGGACAAACGAGAGGTGGCATCCGTTTGCGGATCAAATTGCTTCCTGATTTTCTACTTAACACCAAAAATGGATATGATTGATGTTCCCACAAACCCTTCCTCTCGACGAATCTCGAGCCGTTTCGTAAGATAGGAGGCAGAGGGACCGGAACGGTCCAACATCACAGGGAGACAGGGAGGAGATCCGGATGGATGAATCGATGAGACACGACATCGCGCTGTTTCGGTACGGGCTGATCGCTCCGTTGGTGAATGGCCAGGTGGAGCCCAAAGCGTATTTGAATGAGGTGGGCGGGCGAGTGCATTCGATTCCTCATCAAGGGGACAAGCCCATTGCGGCGAAGACGATTCTGGATTGGTGCGCCCGATACAAAAAAGGGGGCTTCGACGCCTTGAAGCCGAAGCGCCGTTCGGACCGCGGCCGCTCCAGACGTCTGTCCCCCGATGATGAGGATCATATTCTAGCATTGAGGAAGGAACATCCCACCATGCCCGTGACCCTATTCTACGAACAACTCACCAAGCAGGGGGACATTCCCACCACCCTCTCATACTTTACTATATACCGATTGTTGAAAAAACACAACCTGGTGGGAAAAGAAATCTTGCCGATGCCGGAGCGAAAGCGTTTTGCGTATGACCAGATCAATGAGCTATGGCAAGGGGACTTATCCCATGGACCCACGATTCGCGTCCATGGGAAAGCCCAGAAAACGTTTTTGATCGCGTATATCGATGACTGCTCGCGGTTGGTGCCGTATGCCCAATTTTTCCCTTCGGAGAAATTTGACGGGCTGCGGATCGTCACAAAGGAAGCGGTGCTTCGTTGCGGGAAGCCGAAACGCATTTACTCGGACAACGGGAAAATTTATCGATCCGAGGTGCTGCAGTATGCGTGCGCCGAGATGGGGATTACGCTCATCCACACTCAGCCGTATGACCCGCAAAGCAAAGGGAAAATCGAACGGTTCTTCCGCACCGTACAGACACGGTTTTATCCGCTGTTGGAGCTGAATCCGCCGAAGTCGCTTGACGAGTTGAACGAGCGTTTTTGGAAGTGGCTTGAAGAAGAGTATCATCGAAAACCGCACGCCTCGCTTGATGGGAAAACGCCGCATGAGGTGTTTCAGTCCCAAGTGGAACGAGTGGTGTGGATCGAAGACATCGATTGGCTGGACGCGATTTTTCTGAAACGGGAGCACCGCAAGGTGAAAGCCGATGGCACGATCACCCTGAATAAACAGCTATACGAAGTGCCGCCTCGGTTCATTGGGCAATCGATTGAGCTCCGCTATGACGAACGAGGCGTCTATGTGTACGAAGAGGGCAAACGGGTGGCGGAAGCCATTCGGGTGCGTATGGAGGACAATGCCTATGTAAAGCGCCATCGGTCGCCGTTTGCGGCGGTTTCGGCGAAGGAGGGCGAACAGGATGTATAAAACGTTTTATTCCCTCTCGCGGGAGCCGTTTGCGAAAGAAACCGACCCGTCTGAGGCGTATCAAGGGACAGCGTTTCAAGAAGCGCTGCGGGCGCTGGAGTACGTGAAACGAACCCGGGGGATCGGGCTGTTGATCGGAGAGCCGGGGGCGGGCAAGACGTTCACCCTTCGGGCGCTGAAAGAGTCATTGAATCCATCATTGTATCATGTCGTCTACTTTCCGTTATCCACCGGAGGCGTGATGGATTTTTACCGTGGACTGGCCTTGGGATTAGGAGAGGAACCGAAGTACCGCAAGGTAGATCTCTTCCGCCAAATCCAGCAGGCGATCGAGCGATTGCATCATGAACGGCGGATCACGCCGGTGTTCATTTTGGACGAGATGCATTTGGCCAAGGATGCCTTTTTACAAGACATCGCCATCTTGTTCAACTTTGAGATGGATTCGACCAACCCATTTGTCTTGATTTTGGCCGGGCTGCCCCATTTACAGGGGAAGCTGCGGCTCAATCAGCACCGCCCTCTCGACCAGCGGATCATCATGCGATACCGGATGGGGCCGCTGGAGAAGGAAGAGGTGGCGGGCTACATCGAGCATCGGATGAAACAGGCCGGGGCGAAGCATCCGATCTTCACCCCATCGGCGTTAGAGGCGATTGCCCTGCAGTCGCGGGGATGGCCTCGGGTGATCAACACGTTGGCCACGACGTGCCTGTTATACGGGTATCAGCTGAAAAAGGACGCCATTGACGAAGAAGTGGTGCGCATGGCCGCAGAGGAAATGGGGTATTAGCACGAAAGGGGCCGAATCGGCCTCTTTTGTGCTTTCTCTTTTCCATCGGTCCATCAGGCGCGCTGGAAATCTTCATCTGAAAGAGCGTGCAAACGTTCCGAAAGAATGTGCAAAATCCGGAACAATCCGCAAAAATTTTGCACATTATTTCAGAATCCATCTGAAATAATTTGAAAAAGTGATTCTGAAATAATGTGCTAATTTACAACAATGACACCGAAAAAGGTGGAAAAATAAGCTTTCAATAAAAACACGAGAATCACGTCTTTAATGGGCGGTTTGCGCAAGCTGAAAACCAATAGGATGAGGCCCAGCACCAGCAACACCCATAAGTGGATTCGATCCATGTCTTCATCCTCTCCTGTCAGGGGTTCTGTTGTCCAGCCTGTGCATAGATCCATCGGGTGTTTGAACAGGCATGGGCGCAAGCGCGGCTGTAGACCGATTCATGTAGGGCGGCCCAGGGAGCAACAGTCTTTTACATAGCGCGCGCCGTCTGGCTGCGGATGCGCCCCTTCAGCAACAGAAGTCGATGCCCATCCACAGTCAAATCGATCATCGCCCCGTTCAATATGTCTTCGCCTGATTTCCGCCCGTTCGCCTGCAAATACTTCACCCGATACCATTTTCGTCCATATTCAAAATAGAGATACCGCCCGCGCCGGAAATCGATCCAAAACTTCACCGCCTCGCCGTTTACGGTCTTCCAGACATACCCCCACGCCCGGTCTTGGCGGATCGGCGCCATTTTCGGGCGCGCGGAATTGATGGCTTCATAATACAGGCGGTGTTTGATGTCAAACAGCACCATCCTGTTCGCCTCCTTTTGGACAACGATACTATATGTATAGCGCCAACTAGGAGAAATAGACATGCCAGCTCACCCGTTTTCTTTCAGCAGCCGTCCCGCCATCACCCGAACCGCGAGCGTCACGACAAACATCGAGACGAATGAATATTCCCACTTCCACGCATGGTATTCGATCAAGTCGGTGTGCTGCTCCAACAGGATCTCGACCGCTGTCATCACCCCTGTATAAGCGGCGCATTGCATCCATATCCCCTTCCAGCCCGAGCGGCGCGATGTCCCGTAAACGTACACACTAACAACAGGGTAAAGCAAGTATTCAAAGATCACGCTGTCGTTCGTATATTTTGGAAACAGCCGCACCGGATAGGCAAGCATTCCCGCCCCGCTGACGATCAGGCCTGCCAAACTGGAAATATACGCATTCAGCAAAAACGAAAGCCATACTTCCCTTGGTGAAAAAACGCGGAAGCTGAGCCCCAGCAAACCGATGCCCACCGCAGCAAGAAGCCAAAGGATCGAGTGTTCCATCATAGCCCCCAAGCGCGAATGATGTCGATTTTTCTTTAGTATGGGATGAAAGAGGGGGGAGTATGTGAAAAAGTTAAGGTTTTTAATCTTATGCCAGCATATTCCGGTAAGTCATTGACGGTCCCAAATTTCTTACAGTAAAATAAAAATAGTTTCAAGAGCGAATGTAGGGGAACAAGTCTTACTTATGAATTCTGTTTACTTAGATTAGAGGTGAAACAAAAAGTGATCGGGAATCCATTTGTGACATATTTAGACAAGTTTAATGTACTTTCTCCTAATCATTCGAAAATCTACGATGAATACAATCGGGAGATGGAAACGGAAGAATCGTTTGATTTCACCATTGCAACAAAAATTGAAGAGCATCTGAAAAACATCTTCTCCAATAACCCTCACAGTGTTATCCTAACAGGAAACGCTGGTGACGGCAAGACTAGACTGTGCCGTTTAATTCATGATCAATTTTCTGATAAATCTTTAGTGAACTGGCCGGAAAATGGGGTTGTAACTGTTCAGTATGAAAAGGGAACCATTAAAATTGTTAAGGATTTATCGGAGTTAAAAGAGGAAATTATATATGGTATTCTACTGGAATTACAGCGCTGTGTTTGTAATCGACATAAGGATAAAGTGTTCTTTCTGATTGCGGCAAACGAAGGAAAATTGTCAAAGGTATTGATGCGCTATAACGAGTTAAGTGTTTTGCGTCAATACATTATGGCACGGTTCGATTCGTATGAAAATAATGACGACCATTTAAGTGTTATCAACTTATTAGATGTGACTTCCTCTGTTTATGTAGAAAGGGTATTAAACGAATGGAATAAAGAAGAATATTGGAAGGCTTGCGAACAATGTGAAAAGAAGCCTCAGTGCATTATTTATTTAAATCATCGGCGCACTTCCCAACCGTCTATACAGAGAAAAATAGTAAGCCAGTATCGTTTGCTCGATTATCTAGAAACTCATATCACCCTAAGGGAAATGCTAATACATATGAGTTATTTAATTACCGGGGGATATGTTTGTAAAGATATTTTGGAAGCGGATCATACGCATATACGGGAACAATCTAAAAAGGCTTATTACCAGAATTTTTATGGTGTAGGAGTTGGTGAAGAAGGTTTTTCCGAGATGAAGGCATTGAGGGCATTTCGTTCTTTAGATCCAGGTCTTTATTCTTACTCGCCGATTGATGATTTTATTATGAATGGCGATATTAATGGGGATGAAGAAATAGAAAGGTTATATAATGAAGTTTTTGATGATGATTTAGATATAGAATTTGACTATTTTAAGAAAAAAGTTAGATTTTATAGAGAATATGGTCAAAATATTGATCAACCCTTTTTAGAGCATTGGATGCCTAAGTTAAGAAGAAAAGTATACTTCGAACTCGAAGGACAAAATTATCTTAATACCTTGAAACTTCTCCCGTTTGAGTATTTAGAGCAATACATTGGTTTATTTGATAATGACAGCGCTCAAAGTAATGTCCGAAAGGATTTAGTAAATGGACTAAATAGAGCCTTTTCTCGCAGGCTTACCCATAAATTTAAATCCAAAGGCTCTTTCTATTTGAAAGTTTCTAATGAGACATTGATGATCTATGGATCTTTTGACCGAAGAAAGATAGAGCTATTGCAGGAGAAAGGGAGAGACGACCTAGATCATTTGTCTTCGAAGTTCTTCCTTGTTGTTGATGGAGAGGTAAGATTGAAAATTAATTTATCGGTTTTTGAGTACTTAATGCGGTTAAGTTCTGGGGGTACGCATAATATTCTTAGTCAAGAAGTGGAAATATTATTGAATACATTTAGAAACGAACTAATTAGAATTAGTGAACCAGATATGGATGTATTGGAGATATACCGGTTAGATAAAGATAGCGGTGTTTACGTCGAACATGTGCTAGATGAGTGAAAATAAACATAGTTTTGGATGAAGGGAAGGACAGGAATGGCCACTGGAACTGAAGGATTTGCTGCTCAGTTGGCATCAGAAATATGGGGACACCGATTTATGGATGGTCAACGAGGCCCAGAGTATGTTCTTGAGTTTATGAACGTTCTTGCAGGGACAAATTATACATTAAATGCTGATAAGTATAAAAGAAGAAAGGCAGAGGGATTTAGGAGATTTGTTTTTGAAGGGGACAAGGAAGGAAGTAAAAATGACATTGTTCAATTAGAACAAGAGAAACGTCAGCTATTATATAAAGAAGTTGGTGGAGAAGATACAGTGATGGTGATTAGGGAATTCTTTAGAAATCTGGAAATCCCTTTATATGATGGACGAGGGAATTTAGCAGATCGTTCTTGGTATGCAAAGACTTTGTACCCCCTTCATGAGTCTTTGCTGTTTTTTGAACTAAGAAGAAAAAAAGGAGAAAAGGTTGCTAGTTATGAAAGAAACTTCTTCGCGCGAGGTGGAGAGTTGTACTATCTTATGTTATCTTATGGAACAGAGAAACAACCATATCTAAGGAAAGAAATCGAAGCTAGAATGGAAGAGTTGTTGCAACGCAATAAAGCAATTGAAAAAATTGTTAGTAAAATTATTAATGTTTTAGATAATGATGAAGAGACGAAAGAATCTGATTATGCCCTGTTGAAATCCATAGAGAACGTTAATCGAGAATATCCGAGATTGCCTATAACAGAGCATGTTCTTTTTGATAGATTTGCTCAAGAGTATCATCAACTTATCCATCTCAATCTAGATATTTTTGAAATGTTTCATTTGTTAGTCAGCCTCGTTGGTTTTCAATTGATCCAATATATGTATGATAGAACCAAGAAAGACGATAATGATAAACTTATTATGTTTTTTGATTGTTTAGATGGTCAAGTAGGTCAGGTTTTAAAATTATCAGCCCAGTCATTTCAAGAGAATGAAGCAATGGTGAGAGAAAAATTTGAAAAGGAACTAAAAAGACTTTTAACTGAAAAGATTAGTGCAATTTATGAGGCCAATAAAAAACTTGAGCAATGGCAGAAAGACCCTGATGAATTGCTCAAAGTTTTAGGATTGAAAAAAGTAAGGACTGGAAAACAACGAATTATTAAGGCTTTAAGCCAAGCGAAATCATTTGAGGAGTTGGTAGACGATATCACAATAATTGTGCAAGAAACAGTATCACCACAACTCAAAAAACATTATCTTTCCATTATTCGTGGAATTATAAGGGATAGCGGAATGGGGGGGTTTCGTGCAGGAACAAACTATCGTTATTTTATGACAGATAAATTTTTAGAGATGTTGGTTTTAGTAAATATTCCCCCTCAACAATCGATGGAGTTTGCTGAATTTCTTCATCAGATCTACAACAAGTATGGTTTTGTCATAGGTGAAGAACACGCAAGGTTGAGTGGGCTGTATGAGAAATCGAAGCTGAACGTAAGTTATTTCCATAAAAACGAACAATCTTTGCGTGAGAAGTTGAAGAGCAACGGCTTGCTTATTGAATACTCAGATGCGACGGCAATGATCAGAAATCCTTACAATTCTGTACTAGAAAAGGTGGGATTATGATAACAAGCGAGCAATTTTTGGCTAAGTGGATTAACCTTACTATTTTAGAACATTTAAAAAAAACAGAAGGATAATGCAAAGAAACTTTTTATTAAGCTTAGTGGTTTTTCGGGCAAAGATGTACATTTTGTTTTGAATGAATTGAATAGCAATTTAGATGTATTTAAGAAATATTATGAACCGATCATACGTACTATTGCCTCTGTTCCTGGATTTGAGGAGTACAAATTTCGTGACCATGAAACGAGTACGTGGTTGAGAAATAATATTAAGGACAACCAAGCGCTAGTGTTAATCATTAATGAAATGACTACGGAAGCGCAAAGTTTGGAAAACTTGTTTGCTATTGATGAATCATATTTGTTATCTCCAAAAGGGCTTAGTATACTTTACGAATTATTGGTTCAGGAATTTCGTTTTGCTTCGGATGAAATCGAGGAGTTGAAAGTATTTCTGGAGATGGTTCGGGACGTAACTGATCCCCAGCTGCGAATATTGTTGCAATTTCTTGTAGCGATTACACATGAAAATATGTTAACCATCACACATAGAATCCAAAAGCATTTGCCTTCATTGGGTTTTTTTAGGGATTCTAAATTAAAAATCGGGAATAACCATACAAAACGTTTAAAAAGTAACTATATGTTGGCCAATCTGCAAAAAGGAACATCATTGCTGGATGGGGAAAAGCTCCTTGAAAAACTTGATTCATTTCTAGAATATGAGGAGAAACAAAACTGGGTAAGCGAGCTATGGAACGAGGTTGAACCGGATATTTTTCGAAAAGAAGCGATGCAGTTTATTCAAACAGGCAATAGGGAATTTCTTAAGTACGAATTTGAGATTATTGAACAGATCTTTAATTTTAAGGTTAATCAAAGTTTAGCTGAAAAGGTTAGTGAGGCTATTAGCATACACAACAAAACGGATCAAGAGAAGAAAGAAATTGAATGGGGAATTGAAGCTATTCGCAGGGAAGAAGATCCTGACGATATTCAGGAGTTCTTAGACAAGTACGAAAAGGAGATTTCCTCGCCGGCAATAGTTAAACGGATTAATCGGTTAATTGAAAAATTGCGTCACCCTGCTGAATATGATGATATTCATAAAGCACTTTTATATGAATCATTTTTATTAATAGATGAGTACTATTCAAATGATAATTTGCAACGGTCAAATATCAAAGAAGCACATTTTCAATTGAGGGTCGTCACTTCCAAGGTGAATGAAAAAGAGAAACAGTTGTTAAATATATATTTCAAGGGCTTATCCAGCATTGTTCCTATTATAAAGTTCCATGAGGAAAGCATACCTGTAGAATGTGATGAAACTGTAAAAAATGAAGGAATTACCTTTGAGTTGGAATTTATCCATGATAGCACTGTATTAGGGAAAAACAAATTTAAGCTTCTTAACTTCGCAGATAATATTATCTACTCGTTGATTGATGAAATTAACCAAGGAATATTGCCCTATATAAAAAATTATTTCCAGCATAGGGTTGATAAGGTAGATGTGAGGGAGTTGGTAGGCGATAATATAAAATATTATTTAATTTCCAAAATGGAAGGAATAGAATTACACTTTGAAAAGTGGAACTCATTTATCGATGACTATTGTTTGTTATTAAAAAATGTTTTGATAAACGGGGTGTGTAGCATAAATCCCGATGAGTTGGACGAGATATTAGGCCGTTTATTATCTAATATATATTCCTCTGTCAATGTCGCAAAACTTATTTATAAGGCGTTACATTATATTGGAACTATTGATATGTTTGATTCTATAGATGAGAAAACTTTAGCGGCTCCTATTGAAAGAGTTGTCACTGTATTTAATCCAATTCGACTGTTGAGCTATTTGCGTCGACTTCAGTCAATAAATAGCTGCATTGAAGATTGGATTCAAAGAGCAAGCAATAATAACCTTGAGGTTTATAAAGTAGATGATTATTTAGTTTTTACTATAGATAAGTATTCTCATCTGGCTCCGCGTTATATGCTTAACGAAGATGAAGAGACTTACTTAATAGCGAACCATGAAAACTTTGGAAACGGATGGTTTGTTTTAAATACGCACGCAACGAATTCCAGTATTCATTTATCTAAAGAGTTGTCTTCGGAATTGGTTAATGTTGTAAAAAACTACTTAGAAGTATACCCTTACGCAAGAGATGGTCTTGATTTGCTGTTTTTGTATTGTCAAAGTGCTGACGTTGTTATTCGATCGATTGATGAGCTGGTTAAGCGCGTTCCGAGCTTAACAAAATTAAAGTTGACAGTTCATAGTGTTCATGCCGCCCAGTTGCATAAAGAATTGAATAATTGGATTGAGTTAAGAGAAGAATATAAAAATCCTTCTTTTAATATGATGTTCCCTAAATTAGAGGTTAATGTGATTAACGGGGCAGATATTGATGAAATCTCAACTCAAGTCCGTGAACAAATGATAGATACAGATTTAGTAGTATTGATGGATTACTTTGGGCAAAATGGGCAGGTTAAATATAATTTTAATAAGGTTAACCCTTTACTGAGCAATGACTGGTTCAGCGAACCTTATAAAGAACCACTGTCTGTTCAAGAAGCGTTAAAACGTATTCCTTATGTAAGTAATAGTTTGCCAAGAACGCTTCAGTATTTTTATCAAATGCAGTATATTATTTATAGTAAATCTATGCCCAATGAGGATGAACTTTACTTACTGAACGTAACCATTTCTCCTAATCATTTCAGTGGTTCTTTGGTTGACTTTATTCATGAACACTTTAACTGGGTTATGATTATGGATCGTTTCTTGGATAAATCTTTATTACAAAAAATTTCTTCAAGAGCACAAATCATTCAATATAAGTCAAAAGCAGGGAAAAATAAAAATTTTAAGCTTATTTTGTCTTCATCCAAATATATAAGAAAGTTAAGCCATCAAACCCAAGATTATGCTTACTATGACCGATTGCATCGTAAGCTGGCAGATATTTTGAAAAACAGCCAAGTTCAACGAGAAGCTGTTATCGAGGCGGTAGACAAGGTAAAAGATATTTCCGGAGCATTAGTTCTAAAAGTAATTGGTCCGGGAAAGTATGCTCATGAGATGCTAGCCACTTATTTGACCACTAAACGGAAAGATCAAATGGACTGCAAAGAAAATTCATTGACTGTTTGGTCGTGGTGTGATGAGTTGCCATGGTTTTCGGCGAATACAAGAAGACCTGATCTTGTACGTTCTGTCATTTATAAGAGGAATGGCCGACTAGTCATCGATTTTGAATTAATAGAACTCAAGTTCGTAAACCATCATATTTTAGATAGGGAAAGAATAGATGCTATCAAGCAAGTCGATGTCGGATTGAAAGAGTACAAACAACGTTTTTCATTCGCTGATAATCACGCTGATGCAGAATATTGGAAAAGTGAGCTAGTGCATTATCTAGTGGAAAAACAGGCTTATTTGCCGTTCGAGGTTGAACTTTTAAAAGACATGCAAAATACTCGAGCACAGGATATAGAAGTGAATGTTTCAGCTTCCATTGATGTTTATTGCTATACGTCCAACTTAACTGATCGAGAGTTCAAAGAAGTGGAAAAAGGGGTTTACGTTGATATCATTGGCGATAGTTACTACAATTATATTTACGGACGTCATTATATACTCGAACAATTGGGGGCTGATGAGCAACAAATTCCTTCTTATGACGAGCTTTTGGAAGAGGATGATGAGTTGGCTGCACAGCTGCCAATTGTTGTGGATACAGACAAAACAAAAGTTATTAGTGATAAGGAAATAGGGAATGAAGAAGAAAACAAGCAAGCAGTGGACGACTATAACAGGGAAGATAATGGGGAAGATAACGGGAAGGATAAAGAGAGTGATAATGTTACATTAGGTGATTATCCAGAGCTTATAGCGTTAAGAGGGATTCAACTGAACCACACAAGTATTTCGCAAGACTACACAGAGATATTGCATGAATTAGAGAAAAATTTGGTGCGTAATTTCCTAAAAAACGGCTTAGATGTTAAAATTAAAAAGAGTATAGTAGGATCAAGTGTAATTAGGTTTTATTTGAATATTCCAGGCGATGTTTCAGTGAAAAAAGTTGTATCTCGTTCTCAGGACATTCAAATATGGTTAGGGTTAAACAATGAACCAACTTTTGCTATTGACAAAAATGGTGTTTATATGGATGTTATAAGAGACGATCCTGAAATTATTTACTTTGAAAAGTTCATGAGACTAGTTAGGGATCAACTTAGCGAAAAAATCACACGAACGAACTTGATTGCACCATTAGGCCTTGATCCATTAAATAACGTGGTAAGCATAGACTTAGCTAACCCCGTGTCACCACACCTGCTCGTTGGTGGAACAACCGGGAGTGGTAAAAGTGTGACACTTAATTCTATTATTCTTAGTATTATGTGTTTATACAGTAGCAAAGATGTTCAATTCATTTTTATTGATCCGAAGCAAGTGGAATTTAACTTCTATGAAGGAAAATCACATACCCGTAAAGTTATTACTCAGATAGAGGAAGCTGTTCAGGCATTAGAAGAGCTAGTTGAGGAAATGGATCAACGGTATGCCGTCATGAATAAGGAGTATGTGAGCAATTTGGAAGAGTTTATCGGTTTGACTGGAAAAAGTATGCCTAGAATAGTGGTTGTGTTTGATGAGTTTGCTGATTTTATGAGTCAGGATAAAGAGACTGCAAAACGGGTTGAAACGGCGATACAAAGGCTAGGTCAAAAGGCAAGGGCGGCAGGAATACATCTAATTATTTGTACACAATATCCTAAAGCTGAAATTGTCAATACAAAAATACGTGCGAATTTGCCGGGAAGACTGGCATTAAAAGCAGCAGATAGCGTGGCATCTCATGTCATTCTTGAACAAGAAGGTGCGGAGAGATTAGGAGGTAAAGGGGATTTCTTGGCAAAGGTTGGTTCAGATGGGGTTGTTCGTGGTAAAAGTCCGTTCCTCACACCTGAAGTTAAAAGGGCCCTGCTAAAATATTTTGAGCAAGAAATATATAGCATCTAGATACAATCCTGTATCTAGATGCCTCTTTTTCGATTTTCAGCACTGCTGGACAAGTCGTTCCATTAATGTTACGAGGTGATTAAAGTTGGCATATGGTCAACATCAAAGCTTTTATTTACGAGATCGTTGGCTAAGTAAAGCTCTTCGCTATTTATTAGAAGATAAACGTTTCTTTTATAACAAGGATTCATTTGAAAAAGTCGGTTTAGGAAAAAATATGCTACAATCATTACGTTTCTGGGTTATTGCTACTCGTGTGGTTGAGGAAAAAGTGGATAAAGATCAGAAAAGGGTGCATTATATAACCCCTCTAGGGGAAGTAATTTATAAATTTGATCGGTTTGTGAGATTTAACGAAACGGCATCCATCCTGCACTATGAAATGACAAAAGAAAAAGAACCGGCGACTGCTTGGTATTGGTTTTTTAACATATTTCCTCAGCAGGTTGTTTCAAAGGATGAATTGCTTCAGTCATTTGTTTACTGGGTAAATGAACAGGAAACAAGGGAAGTGTCTATAAAATCACTAAAGAGAGATATAGAGTGTCTGCTAAAACTTTATACGGCTGGACACTCGACCTTCGATCCTGAGGAAGTGATACATAGTCCTATACATAAGATAGGGTTAATCGAGGAAAATAACAATATAATTTACAAAAAAGTTCCTGGTATAGATGATATAGGAATTACTGCCTTAATGTATTCTTTATTAGACTATAAGGTAAGAAAGGGAATAGATACTGTTTCGGTAGACGAGATTGCAAACGAAAAAGGATTATGGGGAAAGATTTTTAACATGGATCGCTCTAGTGTTGTGAATGCATTGGAGTTGCTTGCGAATCGATCTGTATATCCTATTTCATTTACCAGGACAAATAATTTGGACACGGTTAAACTTCCAGATATTTCTCCAATTGAATATTTGCAATTCGAATATGCGAGAAAGGTTGAGAGTTTAGTATGACTTTTAAATCAAGCATCAACATTAGGTTCGACTTAGGCAAGCTTGAATATTTCGAGAGATATATGCCTACCCCGTCACATGCGGAAGTACTAAGAGGGGTATTGAGAGGGATCAATTACAAAGAGTCTAGAGCTCATATCGTAGTGGGACCGTACGGGACGGGTAAATCTCTTTTGGGTACTATTATTGCAGGCATTGTTTCAAAAAACGTAGATCCAGCTGCATTTAATATTTTGAGAAAAAAATTTAACCAAGTGGATGATGAGATTTATAATGAGCTGGGCAATGTACACTATCACTCATATCGCTATTTACCCGTTATTTTAAATGGATATGAAGGAAACTTCCGTCAAGCTATTTTGTCGTCAATTATGAGGGTCTTAAAACAGAATCGTATTCCGATTGTTGCTCCTGGAGTTGTCAGCCGCATTCTAGGAACCATTGATACGTGGGAGAAGGAGTACAAGCAGACATATAAAAAGTTTCTACAAATGCTCAATGATAAGAAAAAAGATTTAGAGATTTGGCGGATAGAAATATTAAATTACAATGAAAAAGAAATTAAATGGTTTCAAGATATTTATCCTGCACTAACCTCTGGAGCAGAACTTGTATTTGATTTTGAAGAAGAATTTATTTTTCAAGTTCAATATATTTTAAATGAATTAAGCAAACAACGTATAGGTCTTTTCATTGTATACGATGAATTTGGACGGTTTTTGCAAAATATCCATGTAAACCAAATTTATCAGACGATGCAAGACATTCAGGATTTGGCTGAGCTAGCAGATCACGGAAGTGATAACTTCCATATTATGTACATTACTCATAAAAATCTGCGCCATTACTTCTTGAAATATAGCGAAGAATACCACAATGAGTTTCAACGCATTGAGAAACGTTACAACATATATCATATTGAAAGTGACGGGGCAACTTATATTCGACTCATTCAACATATCATTAATGAACTGTATGGGAGAGGGAATATAAGCGAGAATAGGAAAACAAAATATATCAATTATTTGCGTAAGTTCCCTCTTTTTCCTGAGTTTAACCAAGTAGAAATAGAACGACTGGTAGTTGAGGGAACATATCCAATGAACCCAGTAGCATTGGCTTTGCTGCCAAATGTATCTAGTTTATTTGGCCAAAACGAGAGAACGTTATTTACTTTTTTGGAAAGTCGTCAGGTTGGGGGATTGATGTATTTTGTTACAAAAAAAGAGGAAGAGGTCTATACAGCAGCGCATTTGTTTGATTATTTCTTTCCAAATGTAGAAGAATTAGATTTGGAAGAAGGCTTTGAGGAGTTAGGAACATATCAAAAAATAATAAAGAAAACCCCACATCTTGATAATAAGCATTTAGCAGTGCTGAAATTTGTAACTTTATGGAATATTGCCGGATTCCAAGCTACATATCCCTTGACCACGGATTTAATTGCATTTGCCTTAGACAGTGATGAGGATGAAACAGAAGATGTCTTAAATAAGCTAGCAAATAATAAGGTGATAAGATTTAACAGCATTTTAGGGTATTGGGAGCTATTTGAAGGAAGTGGGGTAGATGTTGGAGAAATTATCGAAGAGAAAATAAAAGGATTTTATTTAAAAAAGGATAGAAAACTAGAGATTCTCGAAGAGCATCTTGAAAAGAAGTTTTATTTAGCCAATGAATATAATGATGTGAAAAGTATGACGCGATTTGCTTCAGTACGTTTATTATTTAGTTCTGACATTTTAACAGGAGATTTACCAGCCGTCTCTATAAATAGCAAAGCAGATGCGATGATTTATTTAGTTTTATTGGATGATAAGAATGACAAGGATAAAGTGATTAAAACACTGCAAATGCGTAGGGATCCAGATCGCTTATATTGTGTACCGAACTTTGATGATAGATCATTAGAAAATCATGTTGAGGTTTTTGAGCTCATTGACAATATTCTTTTGAAGGATAAAGAATTACTGAAAACGGATCCGAATCTCAAAAACGAACTGATTTTAAAGAAAGAAGAAACAGCGTTTGTTATTCGAAAATTCCTATCTCGATATATTAATTTTAATGAAGATTTAGTATGGATTGTAGGCGGTGAGATACGCTACATACCAAATGAATTCGTCTTGGAAAAAATATTGTCAGACATAATGATGGAGCTTTATCCATTGACTCCAGAAGTGAGAAATGATTCTTATAATCGAAGAACGGTAAATCGCGTTCAGTTTAAGGCAGGATGCAATGTTATTGATCATATATTAAGATACTGGGACTCCCCCCAATTCAATATCAAAGGAAATGGACCGGACTATTTGCTTTATGCAACAATTTTTAAAAATAATAATTTAGATATTACAAAACTAGATGAGATTTCGGACCAAAACTTTAGATTAATGAGGAATAAACTAGTACAATTAGTAAATGAAGAGCCTATAGGTTCGCTGCAGTCATTTAAAAACATTTTTAGCAATCCGCCTTTTGGAGTAAGGGAGCCACTTATCCCTATCTATTTTGTCAGCTTGCTTAGAGATAAATGGGATTGTTTGTCGTTTTATCGAAATAATATGTATGTACCTGAGATTAACGGTGAGAAACTCTTTAGCATGTTTGAAGAGGCTGATCAGTATCAGTACATTTATTATGAGTTCGGAACAGAATACGAAAATCTCTTTGTACAAATTGAAGAAATTTTTCTACAATATGGGTTAGAGAACTCGATGCCCAGACATTTAAGGGCAGCAAATTTAATATTAAAATGGCTACGCTCTTTGCCGAGATTTACACAGATTAGCGGAAGAATGGATGAACAACTCCTCCGTTTAAAAACAATGATAAGGAAAGTAGAGGTTAATCCGAACAAAGCTTTAGAAGAGCTTGCAAGTGTATATGGGGATAACCCGGGATTGTTGAAAAATCATGCGAGGAAGCTAGAAGAATATTGTACGTCACAAAAAGAGAGATTTAAGCATACTGTGCTCCAAATTTTGGGTGTTAGTACAGATGAAGAACTAGTGGAGTGGGCGAATAGACAAAACGTTCTGGATAAAAAACAAAATCCCCTACTCACTTCCATACTAGATTCTTCCGACTGGTTTGATACATTAGTTGATCGTCTTGTTGGTGTTCCTTTTGAGGATTGGTCTGATAATACGGCAGATATGTTTTTAGTGCAGATGAAAAACGAGCTTGATCAAATTGATGGTGCATCTCATTCTAAGGATAGTATTTTATTGTCAATTGGTGGTCGGGAAAAAGCGGTTGCTAAAGTAGAGTTGTCTCCGAAATCAAAAACACTTTACCAAAATATTCATCGTATCATTACAAATGGTGGAAGAACAGTTCCGAGAGAAGAAATTGAATATTTGATTTACAAACTTGTGGAGGAATTTATCAAATAGAGAAGGTGATTACATTGAATAGAAAGCCTGTCCATGTGGCTATGTTCAGCGGAGGTGCAGCAAGCGCCTACGTTGCGTACCGGATGGTACAAGCATATGGAAAAGAAAATTGCATTCTTTTCTTCACTAATACTCTTTGGGAAGATGAAGATAACTATCGTTTTATGGAAGAAGTGGCCGAATATATTGGAATCGAGATTACGGAAAGAATTGATGGACGCACCCCAGAAGAGGTATTTTACGATTACCGATTTTTAGGTAATGCAAGACTGGCCAAATGTTCTGAGGAACTTAAGGTAAGACAAACGGTCATGTTTATAGAGGAGTTACGTGATGAACACAATTTGGAGCCCATCTTATATTTTGGGATCGGCCCACATGAAAAACACAGGGCAGATAATTTGCGGGAATTTTATAAGCATGTTCCTCTCGAGCCAGTAGAGACACGATTTCCGATGATTGAAACATTTACAGAAGATATCGATGTCAAGTCAATTATTGAAAATGAATGGGGAATCCGGCTCCCGCGAATGTACAAATTAGGATTTGCACATGCTAACTGTGGTGGGCGCTGCGTTCGAGGCGGTTTTTATCATTACGCTCAACTATATAAGATTTGGCCTGATCGTTACAAAGAACAAGAGGAGATGGAGGAAAGATTTAGAGCATATTTTCAGAAAGATGTGTCCATCTTGAAAAAGAATGGAAAACCTTTTACATTGCGGGAATACCGAGAACAATTAGAGAGAGAAGGAGTCGAACGGTTTTTAAAACGAAGACGATACCATTCCTTGTGTATGTTCTTATTCATAAACATTCGTATAATGGTTGAGTATAGGGAAAAAGTTTCATAATGATACAAAGCCATAGTCCCTTTCTCCTTCTCGATAAACGGAGAAAGGGGAATGGCTTTTTCTAAATTCGCTTTTATATTTAGGAGGAAATAAATGGGGGAACAATGGCTAAATGAAATAATTAAAGCTTTAAAAAAGCTCGGGGGAGTCGGGACATTACATGAAATTTATGATCAGATAGAAAAAAACGGTGGGATTGACCTTAGCTACTATACTGACTGGAAGTCACAGGTTAGAAAGCATATTTATCTTCATTCTAGCGACTGTGACATTTTTAAAGGCACTAAGGGAGGAGAGAATGATCTTTTTTACTCCGTTAAGGGAAAGAGAAAAGGGAGTTGGGGACTTAGAGGTTTCGGATCTTCGTAGGACATAGGAAAACCCGAGTTCGACAGTCACCCGAGTTCGACAGCGACTAGGCAAACAAAATCCCTCTGATCCTTTGATACAAAAGGGATCAGAGGGATTTGGGCATACTTTAGGCGTGTATCTAGGGGCGAGGATGGATGCCTAGAATCTTCGGAGGAGGCTCCATCCCTAGAGCCGCAAAGAGTTGAGCCTGTTTGGCCGTCAGTTCGGTTCGTTGATAAAGGTCGCCGTTTTTTGAAGAAAAATGTCCAAGCATGAGACGCTCGCATTCGTCTCTTACTTTCGGCCACGATTCATGAGTTCGGATCTCCACGATCCGAACCAGCAAGAGAGCCAGCCAACTGAGTAGCACATGCGCCCGGATACGGTCTTCCAAGCGATGATACATGGGGCGCAGCTCGAGTGTTGATTTCAACGTCCGAAAGGCCTGCTCGATATCCACCAGTTGCTTATACCCGAGCGCGACATCCTCGGCAGACAAGGTGTCATCGGAGGTTCGGATGAGATATTTGCCATCGTACTTTTCCGCTTCACGAACCGCTTGCTTGTCGATGCGAAGCGTTCCATCCTTCAATTGACGCAAGTATTTTCCGTAGGA
>NZ_ATCO01000082.1:0-11206 GCF_000422025.1 Geobacillus sp. WSUCF1
CTTTTTGCCCATTTTAAATAGAACCGTCGTCGCAAACAACAAGGCGATGCCCGCCAACATTTGGTTGGCGATGCCAAACAGCGGCCATAGCGTGTTGATGCCGCCCAGTGGATCGACGACGCCTTGGTATAGGAAGTAACCCCATGCCAATACGCAAAGGGTCGTGGCGATCAAGTTCGAGGCAAGCGAATCCGTTTTGCCAAGCGGTTTGTAAAACGTGCCCATAATATCTTGGATCATGAAACGGCCGACGCGCGTGCCGGCGTCAATCGTCGTCAAAATGAACAGCGCTTCAAACAGGATGGCAAAGTGATACCAGAACGCCATAAGCGCCTTGCCACCGATGACGCTCGATAAAATGTGCGCCATCCCGATCGCCAACGTCGGCGCCCCGCCCGTGCGTGACAACACCGTTTGCTCGCCGACGTCTTTCGCCAGCTGCGCAAGCATATCCGGCGTTACGGTGAAACCCCATGACGATACCACTTTTGCCGCCTGTGCCACATCTTGGCCAATCACCGCCGCCGGGCTGTTGATGGCAAAATACGCCCCTGGCGTCAAGACGCAAGCCGCCACCATCGCCATGACAGCGACGAACGACTCCATCAACATCGCACCGTAGCCGATCGGCCGCGCATGGCTTTCAAGCTCAATCATCTTCGGCGTTGTACCGGATGAAACGAGCGCGTGGAATCCAGACACCGCGCCGCAGGCAATCGTGATGAACAAGAACGGGAACAAATTGCCGGCGAAGACCGGTCCTGTACCGTCGATAAATTTCGTCACTGCCGGCATTTGCAAATCCGGCATCACAACGAAAATGCCAAGCGCCAATCCGACGATGGTGCCGATTTTCAAGAATGTGCTCAAATAGTCACGCGGCGCAAGCAACAGCCATACCGGCAGCGCCGAGGCAACGAAGCCATAAATGATCATTAAGATGGCGATCGTTTCCCCTTTGAGCGTAAACATCGCCGAGAGCGTCGGGTGCTCTGCGACGTACTGACCGGCCACAATCGACAAAATCAACAGCACAAATCCCCCAAGCGACGCCTCTGCCACACGCCCCGGGCGGATAAAGCGCATGTAAATGCCCATCAAAATCGCAATCGGAATCGTCGCGGCGATCGTAAACATCCCCCACGGGCTTCCGACAAGCGCTTTCACAACAACGAGCGCCAATACGGCCAATAAAATAATCATAATGCCCAAAATGCCAAGCGCTGCGATCAAGCCCGTCACCGGTCCCATTTCTTCCTTGATCATTTCGCCAAGCGACTTCCCGTTTCGGCGCATCGAAGCGAACAAAATGACAAAGTCTTGCACCGCTCCGCCGAGCACAACGCCGATCACAATCCAAAGCGTCCCCGGCAAGTACCCCATCTGCGCGGCCAAAATCGGTCCGACAAGCGGTCCCGCACCCGCAATAGCGGCGAAGTGATGCCCGAACAGCACCCATTTGTTCGTCGGAACATAGTCTTTTCCGTCATTGAACACCTCAGCCGGCGTTTTCCGGTTATCATCAAGACCGAACACTTTGCGGGCGATAAACCGGCTGTAAAAACGATAGGCGACCGCATACGTGCAGACAGCGGCGACGATCAGCCACATGGCGTTGACCGATTCGCCGCGGCTTAAAGCCAAAATGGCAAACGCTGCGGCCCCGAGGACGGAAATCAGGCCCCATAACAAAATCGATTTTAGCCCCTTCACACGGCTTCCTCCTTTTTTATTTGTCAAAATCCTTTACGCTACTATTATATTCATTATTCTGAAAAATTTAAAGATATTTTTTCATCTTCAACTAACGTATCGTTTGGTTCTATAGGAACGTTTTTCCCCATTCCTATTTCACAAAAGTATAAAACAAGTCTT
The DNA here is from genome assembly GCF_000422025.1 of Geobacillus sp. WSUCF1. Taxonomy (NCBI): domain Bacteria; kingdom Bacillati; phylum Bacillota; class Bacilli; order Caryophanales; family Anoxybacillaceae; genus Geobacillus; species Geobacillus sp. WSUCF1. Next base: position 1,876 of record NZ_ATCO01000082.1, read on the forward strand.
TGGCGCAAAAAATGTAATTGCACCCATCGGCTTAACCAGCAACTGACTATGAAGCACCCATTGATTGTCTCCAGCTCCATCTGACGGCGCAATGGACAAAACAACGATCAACTACTATTTCAGTAAAGGGTTCGAGAAGGTGAAGGCGATCGAAGCATTGTTATGGAGCATTGCTTTGCCTGGATTCGGGCAACTGTTGAACAAAAAGTATATAAAAGGAATTTTGTTTATTGCGTTGGAATTTGTGATTAACACCCAATCTCATTTCAATGAAGCCATCCGCCTCAGCTTCTTGGGGCGCACGGATGAGGCCGCCCGCATCATCGATATTGGATGGCTGATGTTTTACCCATGTTTATACTTTTTCGCCATGTGGGATGCGTTTAAAGACGCTGGCGGCGGACGGACGCCGTACTCGTTTTTGCCGTTTGTCTTCTCCGCCTATTTTGTGACAGTCGGCTTGATGTACTCGGCGCACGTGACGATTGGCGGTGTATTTTTTGGACCGATTTGGCTGCCGATCTTATCGGTCATCCCAGGGCTGACCGTCGGATGGCTGCTTCAGTTTCTTTTATTAAGATGGAGGCGGCCATCCGTTCCGTAGCTGTCTAATGAACAAAGCCGCCAATTATTCATTGGCGGCTTTCGGTTGCGGCTCTTTAGCGCTTTTTCGTTTTTTCATCGTTCCCACCGCAATGACCGCAGCGACAACGAACAACTCAAATCCATACTTCACAACAGGATTGGCAAAATACGCCTTTAAAAACGGCTCATCGACGATCATTTTCGCCGCCGTCCAGGCGAGGACACCGGCGCCGATCGTAATAATGATTGGGAAGCGCTCGATCCATTTTAAAATGAGCGTGCTGCCCCACACCATGATCGGCACAGAAATGAGCAGCCCAAGGAGCACGAGGAGAAAACTTCCGTGCGCGGCTCCGGCAACCGCCAATACGTTGTCAAGCCCCATCAACGCATCGGCAATGATGATCGTGCGAATCGCCTCCCATAAACTCCCCCCGGCTTCAACATCGTCATGGCCCTTCCCCTCAACAAGCAGCTTATAGGCGATCCAGACAAGCAACACGCCGCCGACAAGCAAAAGCCCTGGGATTTTCAGCAGCCAGACGACAAAAATCGTCGCCAGCGCCCGGATGACGACAGCGCCTACCGTCCCCCAGACAACGGCCTTTTTTTGCTGGTGTTTGGGCAAGTTGCGGGCCGCCAATCCGATCACAATGGCGTTATCCCCTGCCAGCAAAAGATCAATAATGACGATCGACAGCAACGCCGTCCAAAACTCCGCTGACAACAGATCCATGGAAGAATCCTCCTTTATAAGTTATATTTTTCTTTTAATGAAACTGGAGCCATCTTAATGACTTGTTGCAAAATAAATAGGAAGACGGTCAAATCATCGATCAAACCAAACAACGCAAGCCAATCTGGAATGAGGTCAAGCGGCAACGCTATATACAAAAGCAGCAAACCGACGGAAAACAATTTTTTTCGCATTGGCACTTCATGAGAAACGAAAAATTCGAACAAAAACGGTAGAAAACGCCGGACATGGACGATGAAGCGAAGCCGTTTCCACCATTTACGCATGCCATCCCCTCCGCTTTTTGTTCTTTTTGAAGCCGAACCTATCTTCTTTTACGATTATCTTCCCCCCTTTTGTTTCATGACATGAAAGAAGGCCTTTACCATCCTTGGTAAAGGCCTTCATAAGTAAAAGAGACCTTTACCCACATCGGTAAAGGTCTCGCTAACAACGTCGCCGTTGCCAACAAAGCCGAGGGCGTGCGCCCTGAACTGACGACTTTGCTGTTAAAGCTACTCCCCTTTAACATAAAGAAACTATATTCGTTTTTATATTTCCATGATATTCAATATTTATACCTGTTGTCAACTCTTTTTCTTGACAAGAAATGAATCCAATTTATTGCCCCGCCGTAAACTTCAAACCAATGACTCCGACAAGAATGCAAAGCAAAAACGTCACCCGCGGCGCGTTGACCGGCTCGTTTAAAAACAACATGCCGACCAAGGCCGCCCCGAGCGCTCCGATTCCCGTCCACACCGCATAGGCGGTGCCGATCGGCAACGTTTTTATCGCCAGTGATAAAAAGTAAAAGCTCGCCGCCATCCCCGCAATCGTCACAACAGAAGGCCAAAAGCGGGCAAACCCGTTCGTATATTTCAGCGCGATCGCCCATACAACTTCGAACAAACCAGCAACTATTAAACAAACCCACGCCATGCCCCGTCCTCCTTTTTTAGCGAAAATAAAAAAGCCGCGAGAACGATCGAAACGATGCTCCTCCCGGGCTTTTGTCCCTCCGTGTACGCGAGAATGACGCGCGGTTTCTCTCGGTCACAGGCCAGCCGTCTGGCAGCTGCGGAACCCTAGAAAACATTCCCTGTATTTACTTGGCTGCCAATCAGTATAACACATCAGCCAAATGCTTGCAATCCATCCGCCTTCCGCGTATTTCCGACAGATGAAGGCCGAGGGGGCCCCCATCCGTCTTACACCGGGTCGTTATCGACGCCGCTGTACGATTCAATCGCTTGATCGAGCGCCCGATAGGCCTCAGCGAAAGCGTTTGTCGCCGATTCATCTCCAGCCTCGGCCAGCTCCATTCGTGCATTGCGCGCGTGAGTCACCGCCTGGATGACGTCTTCGATCATTTGCCGTTTGTCCCCGGCGCTCGCTTTTAACCGTTCGAGCTCACGAATCGCCCCGTCAAGGCTCGTCGAACGCGGCTCTTCAAATGCCTGCTCCAATTGTTCTTTTACACGTTGCAGCACTTCTTTCATGATCGCCCACCCTTCCTTGATTCGTTGTCATCCGCTAGTGTGAGCGATTGGCGGCAAACTATGCATCCTTGTCTCCATCGCGTTCAGTCATTGATCCGTGCATCTTTCAATCCGGCCCAAAAGGCGGCAACGACGGAAAGGGCAACAATCATCAGCGGCGCATACATGATCAAAAACGTTTGCATCATCCTTTCCCTCCTTCCCATTTCCCTTTGACGTACGCTTTATTGAACAAAAAGAGGCGCATCAACAAATACAAAGACGGGATGAGCAGCAACAGCCCCGCGATAAACGCCGCAATTAACGCCACCGCCATCGTTTCATTGGTGAACCCATCGTAAATCGTCAAGTGCGGGTAAAGCAAATACGGATAATGCGAAATACCGTACGCATAAAATGCAAACGCGTATTGACACACCAGTGCGATAAACGCCCGGCCGAACCGTTGCTTTTTCCAAAGCCAATACACGGTAGCGGCAAAAAACAAAAATGAAACAGCCAACACCCATGCCATCTTCCATAAGTTGGCGTAATGCTCCGGATTATGGTAGCGCAGCTGGTAAATAATGAGCAGCGCCGACAACATCGTCGGCCCGCTCCAAAGAAGGGCATAGCGGCGCAGCAGCTCCCGCGCCCGCTCATCCCCGGCCGCGTTCGCATAATACGTCAAAAACACGGCGGAAATGTAAAGGACGCTTGTAACGCTCAGTAACACGACGCTCCACGACAGCGGGCTGGCAACCAACGCACCGTAATCAAGCGCCAATGCATGGCCGTTTTTTTCAACAAATCCGCCTTCCGAAATCGTCAAAACGATCGACAGCGAGGCAGGAATCAACAAGCCTGTCAATCCGTAAACGAGCAAATACCAGTTCCGCTCCGTCCCTCCGTAGGTGTGAAACGCATAGTACGAGCCGCGAATGGCGAGCAAAACAATCGAAATGCTGGCCGGAACAAGCAACACCGAGCCATAATAATACGCCGTTTTCGGGAAAAAGCCGACGATTCCGACAAAGAAAAAGACGAGAAAGACGTTTGTCACTTCCCATACTGGCGACAGATAGCGCTGGATGATGCGATGCAAAATATGTTGTTTGTTCGCCCAATGGCTGTAGGCGCTGAAAAACCCAGCTCCGAAGTCGATTGAAGCCACGATAATGTAGCCGAACAAAAACAGCCATAGCACCGAAATCCCGACCACTTCGAGCGTCATGGCGCCACCTCCCCGCGCTCCGCCAGCTCCCGCTCAATCGGGTTTTGGCGAAACAAACGGACAAGGACGATCACGCTTGCGATTCCTAATACGAGGTATAACGCACAAAACAACACAAGCATCACATCGACATGGGCAGACGATGTTGCGGCCTCGGCCGTTTTCATATAGCCGCGCAAAATCCATGGCTGCCTGCCGACTTCCGCCAAGTACCATCCGGTTTCAATCGCGATCATCGACAACGGCCCCCCTGCGGTCAACAATCCAAAAAACCAGTTTTTCGCTGTCCATTTCCAACGAAAAATCGATCCAAGCCAATAAGCAGCCGATAAAATCATTAAAAACACGCCAATCGTCACCATGGCATCAAACAAATAGTGGATATAAAGCGGCGGGCGCTCATCTTTCGGAATGTCGTTCAGCCCCGTCACGACCGCCCCCGGGTGGTTGTGCGCCAAAATGCTTAACGCATATGGAATTTCAATGGCATACTTCACTTCCCCATCCTCCGTCAGCGTGCCAAATAACAAGAGCGGCGCGTGGGAGCTCGTTTCAAAATGCCATTCGGCCGCCGCCAGCTTTTCCGGCTGGTATTCGGCCAAAAACTTGCCTGACAAGTCGCCGACAAGAGCGCTCGCTACGGAAAAAATGAGCGCCGTTTTCATCGTCAAATGAAGCGCCTTGCGATGGTACACGTGTCGGTTGCCCTTCCATAAATGCCACGCCGCGATCGAAGCGAGCACGAACGCCGACGTCATATACGCCGTCGCCAGCACGTGGGCGACTTTTGTCGGCATGGCCGGATTGAACATTGCGGCGATCGGGTCGATGTTGATAAGCTCGCCGTTTTTCAACTCAAACCCTTGCGGCGTGTTCATAAAGGCGTTCACCATCGTAATAAACATGGCCGAAGCCGAAGAGCCGATCGCCACCGGAATGAGCAACAGCAAATGTTTTTTCTGGTTTTCAAACCGGTCCCATGTATACAGATAAATGCCGAGAAAAATGGCTTCAAAAAAGAAGGCGAACGTCTCCATAAACAGCGGCAAGCTGATCACTTGGCCAGCCAGCTGCATAAAGTTCGGCCATAAAAGCGACAGCTGCAAGCCGATCGCCGTTCCGGTCACAACCCCGACCGCCACCGTGATGACAAAGCCGCGCGTCCAACGACGGGCAAGCAAAATATAATGCATATCATGTTTCCGAATCCCAATCCACTGGGCAATGGCGATCATAAGCGGAATCCCAACGCCGATCGTGGCGTAAATGATGTGAAACGTCAGCGTCAACTCTGTCAGCACGCGGCTGAGCCACACTGAATCATACTCGTGCATATTTCATCCCCCCTGTGAAAACAGCCGTCCCATCAACGAAACGAACACGGCGGCCGCCGCCAAAAAACTAATCCATATGAGCCACGTTTCTTGCCGTTTCCACACGTTCCTTCCCCTCCGTAAAGTCCTACACGACATAATTGTGATAAACATCACAAATCAGTTGTGTTTATTATCCCATAAACTTCCCGCTCTTATCCATCGCAAATTCGAATAATTTGTGACATTTTTCACATATCTGCCGTGACAAACAAAAAAAGCAGGATGCCCCTGCCGTTCGTGATCACAAATACTTCCGATGCACCGTCTTCCCGTCATACGTAAACAACATCGGCTTCTCTTCAACAACCGTCTCCATATGGACCGGACGGCCCCACAACTGATAAATGTAGGGCAATACTTTTTCCAAATACTTCAGATCGAGTTCGATCCCTTCATACCAATGTTTTAAATACAGCTCCCCATTGCGCATGTAGTCGCCGTCATTGACCGTGATATACGGAAACCCGCCGTTGACCCGCATGCTGACGAGTTGGTCGCGAATATGTTCCCAATGCTTGTCGACAATTTTGTAATCTTTCCCTTGTTTTTGGAATAAGTACATATCTTCCCGCATGATCAGCTCTTTCGTCAAATAGTTGCGCAAAAACGAAATATCGGATTCCAGCTCGCGCACTTCAAAAATTTTCGCCCGTCCTGAGCCTGGCTTGACACCGTATTTTTTCATCTCTTCCGTCGGGTTGTTCCAGCGCTCTTCGATGTCCTCAAAAATTTTCAGCCCTAAATAGTACGGATTGATGCCGGTGCGCGACGGCTGCACGACGTTGGCGTTCAGTTTCGCAAATTCAATCGCCTCATCGCTCGTCAAATCCATCTCGCGCAAAATGCGCTGATGCCAATACGTCGCCCAGCCTTCGTTTATCTAAGATGCTTATTTTATTCCAACACTGACACAACAAAACACAGTAATTATTGTATACGCATTTTATTGATAGCTCGGTATTTATCATCAGTAATTAAAGAGGAAACAAAATTGTCTAATATTACATCAATAACCAATCGCGCTTCTTCTTTTGTGGTACAGACTATCCTGCCTTGCTCATCTAATTGCAAATTAATCATGCCAGTATTTATCAATTCCTCAATACGCTCTCTTTTTATGCGTTCCAACCCATAATCAGCTGCCTTAGCTAGCTTCTTTTGAAGACTTATCTGAGACTGAACAAATTGTAAAAAGTTAGAATCATCTGAAACAATCCCTTTTTCCATTATCTGTTCGACTATTTCATCTGCTGCTTGTCTAAATCTTTCATAATATCTAAACAAAGATAAAATTTTATTTTCATTGTACAATAGAACATTATTACCAATTATAATTCCGTCCCATTGATCGTCTAAAAAAAGCTTCTTGTCTCTTTCTTGGGAGATCTGATAATCACCTCTATCCACAACTTCAAGTATTTTACGTTTTTTTAGAAATACACTTTCGTTTATTATTTTTAAAAAATAAACCTTCATTTCATCATCAATTTCAAGTTTCGCTAATAACACTTTAGGTTTAAAATCATCTCTATTTATTAAAGTCCTTGCATCATTTTCAACTTGCTCATTATTTATACGCTGAGTCCATAAATAAAGTTGATTTAAATTATTTATTTCAATATATCTTTTTATTGTCTCGCTTTCTTCGTCAACTTCTCTAATATTTAATACTTGATAATTTTCTGTTACATCCTCTAGCAAAGCCTTTGTGGTTCCCAACAACCAATCTTGTACTGATTGGTCGATTGGAATTTCTTTTGGATCACAATCATCATAAACAGATTGTGTTCCTTCTCTTAGTACAGAACCTACTATAAATAACTGGTAAACGTAATCATTGTTATGTTCCATTTCATTAATTTTTTCTTTTACATAAATCAATTCATCATTCATTTTGTTGCCCCCTACTCCCATCGATTAATACTGTTTCTTTATCTCTAATAAAACGATAACAAATTATTTTTTTACCTAAGCATTCCTCGAATTTATCATTTTTAGAAATAAGGAGTGCTTCACCTAAATCTGTTTCGATAGCGTATATTCTTAATTTTAGAGCTGCCATAACTGGATTGACATAAAGTAAATCTGAATACATCGATAACCAGAATATTAAAAGAATAAGAACAAATAAAACTATTATATCCCTAAAATTATCCATATCTAGACTAATCAGCGGTAAAACATAAGTAACAAGGTAAACTAATATATCCCTATCCCTAGGTTGTATTTTCTTAATGGTATATTTTTTCTGTCCAATCCTTTTTTTTCTCTGTGGTTCTTAATTCAAACAATATAAACAATATCGATAATAATGAAATTACCAGCAGCAAAGTTGATATAAGTCCCATTACTCCATTTAATGTTTTAATCTCTAACAGAAACAATATATCGATAAACCTCCAATATTTAATACAATAAACAAGGAATTCATAATTAAAAAATTTTATAAACAGTACCAAAAATAAAGGAAAATAAGACATAAAAAGAAATAATAAACGAAACCAAAATGGAATTAACAATTAAACCTCCCCCAATTGGCAGATACCACCAATATTTTAACGAATAAATTACCTTTATTTCAACAAAAACCCATTTAGTATTCTGATTCTTTTTAATATAAAACCTTCATATCCCTCAACTACCTCCTTGCCGAACTGCAAATCCTTGGATTTTCCTTGTTACTACTCCAAAACCGAACAATTTTGCTTGTTCGCCTAATCTAATTTTGAATCAAGGTAAATTTATGATCATAACATTAGTGATGTAACTTTACTTTAGTCGCTAAAAAACAAGGAAGTTCTCTCCTCCTTGTTTAAAGTTGTAATGAGAATAGAATTAGATCTTGTTGTTTAGTTTCGATTTCTTTTTCTAATTCTCATTATTCTGTTTTAAGCATTGACACGGTATTGCACTAACATATTCTTCAACACAGTTGGTCTAATCATCTTTGACATTGGATCGATAAGATGTAACAGTAATACTTAACCAACCTAATTACCGAGTTTCCAAATCTCCTCTATCCAAATAACCGAGAACTGTTAAAAAAGGACTTCCTTGTCCATAATAAAATTAGGACAAACCCCAGCTTGTCCCTTGAAATCAAAGGTTTTTCTTGAATTTCAGTCGTATCAATATCGGTAATTTGGGGCTGATCGCGATCGGGTCCTACCCTTAATTACCGAGAAAAATTGCTTTACCTACCAATATATGCACCTAATCACCGAGATATGTTATTACATAAATAAAAAAATCTCCTGCAAATGAGGAGATTTTTGTATCATTTATCATCTAAATTGAAACGTAGTTTACATTGCAAATGTCCTTTTTTATTAACCATAATTTCTTCAAATAAATACAGGAACAACGCTCGCATATCTTCATTGCAGCTAGAGACAGGAGCCTGAAATTGTTTTAAATGATCTCTAATTAAATTTTCATTTTTTTGAACCTCTTCTAAGAATTTTATTTTTGCCTCTTTTTCCTCAATCCAACGTTCAATTTGATGAACTTTGTTTAGGATTCGATCTTTTGTAATGATCAATATTTTGATGTGAGGTTCCTTTTCTTCCTTCCTTTTAAAGGCTTTTTCAATTTCAATATCGCAAAGCTGGAGTTTTCGTTTTTCTGTTTGCCATGACACTTTTAAATCCTCAATACTTTTCTTGATGTTGCTAATTTCTGTTTCCACTTTTTCCTGAACAGCCGAGATCAGTTTCTCTGTATCTACACCTTGATAACTTCTGAATACTTTTAATACCGTTTGATGTGCGTCGTCTGCATCGATTTTATAATTGCATGATTTGCATAAATACACTTTCTTTCCATATACTTTTCCCTGGTTACTCGTCGTTCGCTGATCTTTTCCAATTAAATCCCCATTGCAATTTTGGCACTTTAACAAACCTGTTAACAGAAAAGA
>NZ_ATCO01000083.1:0-24387 GCF_000422025.1 Geobacillus sp. WSUCF1
TTAACTTGATGGGTATGGTTGCAAGCCCCCACTTCAAGCGTTAGCTAAGTGGGGGTAGTTGACCAACAAGTGTTGTTCTTTGTCCAGCCATGAAAAGGATCATCCAGGCACGTGTGTTCATCGAAACATCTCATGGGCAACGTTTTGCCCTTCACCCGGGCATGAACATGAATCATCAAGGCACGCGCATTTTCACGGAAAGGTTCATGGGCAGCACGCTTTGTCCTCCACCCGGGGATGAAAATCACGCGCCAGTCCTGCATTTTCACGAAAACAGCGTGGGATTGATCCCACGCTGTTCGCTTTCAAGCAGTCCTCTCGGCATCTTGTCAATGAAACAATTCGGCCATGTCGATTGCAAGCCCCGGAAAATACACGGAGCGAACCGTTCCCGTTTTCACTTGAACATCCGCCTGCTCATACAGCCGTTCCTCATTGAGCACATACACCGTCACAGCCTGCTTCATCGGATTGACGATCCAATATTCATGGACACCGCATGCCATGTACAAATTGAACTTGGTGACAAGATCATGCGCCTGGTTCGACGGACTTAAAATCTCGACGATCAGCGGCGGCACTCCGATATACTTCGTTCCATCCAACCGTTCTTCGCCGCAAATGACCGTCAAGTCGGGAACGACCACATGTCGTTCTCCTGTTTGCTCATCAACAAGCTCCACATCAAGCGGCGCCGCCAGCACATCGCACGGCTTTCCTCGAAAAAACAAACTGAACTGAAAATGAAGCCGGCTCGAGATGAGCTGATGCCGCACGCTTGGCGACGGGGTCATATACACGGCCCGATCAATATACTCTAAACGATCATCGCTTTGTTCACGCAGGACCCAATAGCGCTCATACGACACGCCAGAAGCAAGCGGCAAAGACAACGAAGGCCCCTCCCCATTCCCTTTTTTCTCAGTATACTGGATGGCTTCGAAAGGGGCAATGGGAGGTGAAAAGGGTCTTCCCTAAGAATCCGTCCAATGGATTGAAGTCAGCGAATATGAATGCAAAATCTTCCGTTTTATACATTATGAACATTTTTTGGATCCATATCCGCCAAAATGGTTTCGTCCGACCGACTCCTAGGAGAACAACGCGGCTCCGACTGCCGCTGGCTATTATGGTCTATCGCGCAAACAAGTCACGTTTATGTCAAACCGAAGCCCTTCGCACAAGGCAAGAAACATGGCCGGCCAAATGTGAAAAAGGACCGGCCGCCAACCTTCCCCATTCATAGAGAAGGTTTGTCGCACCGATCCTTTCCCTAAACGGAAGCATACATCCGATCAAGCTCTTGCGCTTCGTATTTCGCAAACGGGTCGATCAGGGAAATTTTTTGCGCCTCGGCATCGCCGACGCCGGCGTACAGCTCAGCCGTGCCGTCGCCTTTGCGGATGAGTCCGCCGCTGAAAACGACGTTCGCCAAATCCGGCCGTTTCGCCGGTCCGTCTAAAAAGTGGGAGCGAAGCGCAAGCAATTCCAGCTCTGAGCGCTCCATCGTCTCCGGGTTCAACACGAACACCATCGGGTAGTAATGGCGGTTGCCGTGCTCGTCAAAGCAAGCGATATGGCCGAGCGCCCCAACAAGCCCGTTCGCCAGCAAATGCGCCTCGTTCACGCCGCCCCATTCTTCATCCGTAAATTGGGCGTCCAAAATCGGCGCGGCCTCGATCACGTCCGGCGTCAACTCATCGAGCGAGAAAATGCGGGTGAACCCGATTTTCCCGCGGCCGCCTTTTTCCCCTTGCGGCCGGGTGAACACGCCGATCGACCCATCTTTCAGCTCGACAAGGCGAATGTCTTTCATCCCATCCGGCCCTTCGGCGAACTTTTCTAAGCGGCGAATGTTCGGTCCGCGGTAAAAGACCGTCCGCCAGCTATGCTCGCCAACAAACACCGGATGCGGAAACGTCTCCACGCCGCCGAACACCAACTGACCGTGAATGCGCGCCACAAACGGATCCTGCAAGGCGAACACCGGCGCCCCTTCACGAGGAACCCAGACGCCGTCGCGCTCGACGAAAAAGTACACTTCCGATTGCTCGCTGTCGCGCGCCTCGACGCGCCCAGCGATCACCCATTCTCCTTCATCCACAAACGGTGCGGAAATATTATAAACGTCCCGGTCCCCGACACCCGCAAAGCGAAGCTTTTCCGGCTCAAACGGCTGTGGGGCCGAACGAAATTCATCCACTAACACTTGACATGTCTTTAATGTTGGCAATGAGAATAACATGATTCATCCCTCCGGATGGCGCCAAAAACGCCCGCATTGGCATTTTTGGCTGTTTTTCCTGATCGCGGTTCGAACAGGAAACCCCACTCCCTTTCACACCGGCTTCGTCATTCGGACACCAACGATGATGCCACCCCCCGTCGCCGGATCAGGAAGTCAATGAAACTCATTCATTCGTGTGTTCTTATTATAATATGATATGAGAAAGAAGGAAACACGTTATTCATTGCCAAAAAAGCAGGGCCAAGACGAAGTCAAGGCCCTTTTTCTCCCTTTATTGGCGCTGTTGGACAAAACGGATGAATGCTTGATCAATATCCACCACCACAAACTCCACATCCTCGACCGGACCCAACACCTCGACAAACAACTGCGCCACGTTTTCTTTGTCAAGCCTTCCGACGCCTGTCCCTAGCGCTGGCAACGCCACCTTCTTGATTCCGTTCTCCCGACAGTGCGCGACGAGCCGCTCGAGACACGCCCGAACGATGTCATACGACGTCGCCCCTGCAGGCTGCTTCATCGTCACTAAGTGAAGGACCCCGCGAAACGGCAGCGAGCCTGCTCCTGTCACGTACAAATCGCCGGGCTTAGGGTCTTGCGCTTGACAGACGCGGATCGCTTCCTCCTCGATCACACGTCCCCCCGCCCGACGGATCGCCGCTGCCACGCCGCCGCCCATCGGCCCGATGCCGTTGGCGGCATTGCAAATGTACTCGACTCCTTCCACTTTGGTCAGATCGCCGACCATGGCGCGAATCATCCGAACCCCTCCTTAGCGATGTTGCGCAAAAACTCCCTAAGAACAACGGCATGGTTATGCTGCTCGTCTTTGGCGGCATAAAGCAACATCACCGTTCCGGAAAGCGAAAGCAGCTCCGTAACGAGCGCTTGCTTCGTCGTATCAGTCCTCCTGTTCATACGTTCTCGCAAACTCGGCAAACCGCTCCGGCCGATGGCCAAACCATTGCTGGAGGGCAGTCTCTTTCACCAGCGGTCACGGCACGCTTCGACCTTTGACACCGCGGCCAAAGGCGGTCGACGAGAATGCGGATGCCGTCATCCCGTTCCGCTGGAATATCAATTTGCTTTGTTTGGAACACAGGTCCGTTTCCCTACTTTCCTTTACACCTCTACCTCGTCCCAGTTCACTTTCACCGCTAACGAACCGCCCGTTCTCCGCAACATTTTTTCCAGCTTGATCCTATCGGTCGATTTTACATTAGGTGTTCTCACTCGCGTCATGATAATTCGTCCTTCAAACCGGTATCCAGACAACTTCTTGCCTAATTGTTCAACTGTCCGCATGATTTGCCGCACCGCTTCCACGAGATCAGACCCTTTTAATTCGATGAAAAATGCCTGCTCCCCTTCGATCACCAAAAATAAAAAGTCGCATTTTACCCCCTCTTGAATCAAACAACCGTCTACACGGTATAAAGCCACCCTCTTTTCCCCTTCGTTGACAAAACGAATCTCTCTCCCTTTTTCCTTAACAACCGCTAATTTTCGACGGTCGCAATATTGCAAACAACTTTCCCATTCTACAACCGCCATGTTTATTCCCCCTCTTCCTCCGCCTCCATAAGCTCATCCAGAACACGGTTGATGGCAGACGATGCTTCATCGATCGCTTCGGCCTGGATTAACCGTAATTCATCATCGATAATGCTTCGGTAGCGGAATCTCCCTCCCTCGCTCTCTAGCATGTAGGCCTTTAACCGCTCCGGAGAAAGGCGCAGCTTTCGGTCTATAATCGGATTGGCACGCCCATCCAATTTCCTTCCGATTTTGGCAGCGTACAAATAAATATTAAAAGCAGACAAAATGTACGGGCTATGAGTCGTGATCACGAGTGTACTATTCGTTACGTTGAGCAGCAACGCAAATAAGGCCACCATTTCTTGTTGGGCGTTGGGGTACAAGTGCGCCTCCGGTTCTTCAATCACCATAAACACTCGTTGCCGTTCCAAAATGACGGTGAAAATGAGCAATAAAATCCAAACCACTTCCTGCTGTCCAGAAGAGGAAAACTTCAGTTTTGTATACTCTCTTTCATTAAAAAAAAATCCGCTCTCCATAATCAGAGAACATGTATTTTCCTTTCATCACGCCTTCGATCATCTTGATGGCCAGTCGAATGGCTTCAAAGTCAATTTTTTCTGTCGAGAATTTTTTGCGATCTTCGATGATTTCCTCAAATGAATGGGAAAACATCTTCTTCAGCAAATTGATTCGCTCGATAAACTGCTCTGTCAACACATCGAGCTGTTGCGGATTAATGTCCTGAAGCTGATCCGACAAGGTCGCCACTAGACTTCTGCCCGCAGGGATAAAAATAGGTGTTTTGGAATCACCGAATACTTCAGCGATGGAGGCTTTGACCGTTTCCAATATATTTTGCTGCCGCACTTTCCAGGAGGAGACATTCCAAAAATCATCTAACTGTTGTTGTTCGTATTGCATCTCCTTTTTCAACTTCACAACATGCAAAAAATTTTCCTGGATCTCCCGTTTGAGCGGATCGCTGAAATGGATTTGCACATAACCGTCCTTTAAATCTAGGCGAACAAACTTTTGAACATCATACTCATAACGAATATGGAACGGTTTCATATGTTTGGTTGTGCCAAAGTATCCGACAAATTTTCTTCGCAAACGTTTATTGAACTCGAAAAATGGGTTGTGTTCTTCCGTTTGACGCACTGAAAGCAAATAGTTGACCCATTCGTCAGGAATGGATTGAAAGAAAAAAATCAATTTGCTGATCGTACTTTTTCCGCTCGCTTGAGGACCAATCAAAACGGTCACATCCGCGATCTCCTCATCAAACAGCTCCACAGGGCCAAACTGTTCAATCCGTATGCGCGCCACATCCTACCCTCCTTTTTGTCTTCATCCCTGAAAAACGACAAGCTGTCATGCAAAACATGCCAATGCGAACGACTTGATGATTGAATTAGCTGTTCTTCGATCCTTTCGCCTCTGCCACCACCCGCTCCAAAAACGAAAGCAAATCATCCCGCAGCTCCTCGTTTTGCAAGGCAAACTCAATCGTCGTTTCGATAAAGCCGAGCTTCTCCCCGACATCGTACCGTTTTCCTTCAAACTCGTAGGCAAAGACACGCTGAATTTCATTCAGCCGCCCGATCGCATCGGTGAGCTGAATCTCCCCGCCTGCGCCGACCTCCTGCTTCTCCAAAAACAAGAAAATTTCCGGCGTCAACACGTACCGCCCGACGATCGCGAGGTTCGACGGCGCTGTGCCCGGAGCGGGTTTTTCGACAAAGCGGCGCACTTGGTAGCGCCGTCCCTTCTGCTCGAGCGGGTCGATGATCCCGTAACGGTGCGTCTCTTCCTCCGGCACGCGCTTGACGCCGATCACCGAGCTGAACGTTTGTTCGTATTGCTCAATGAGCTGTTTTAAACAAGGTTTTTCCGCTTGGACGATATCATCGCCCAACAACACCGCAAACGGCTCGTCTCCGATGAAATTGCGCGCGCACCAAACGGCATGCCCCAGCCCTTTTGGCTCTTTTTGGCGAATGTAGTGGATGTCCACTTTTGATGGCTCTTTTACTTTCTCAAGCAAGTCCAATTTTCCTTTTTGCTTCAGCAGCTGCTCGAGCTCAAACGCATAGTCAAAATGATCCTCAATCGCCCGCTTCCCTTTCCCGGTGACGATGATGATGTCCTCAATGCCCGATGCCACCGCCTCTTCGACAATGTACTGAATCGTCGGCTTATCGACAATCGGAAGCATCTCCTTCGGCATGGCCTTTGTCGCCGGCAAAAACCGCGTCCCAAGGCCCGCTGCCGGAATGATCGCTTTGCGCACTTTTTTCATGATTCCGTCCCCCTCTTCTAGCCGATAATGACTCGTTCTTTCGGGTAATGGTAGCTATCTTTCACCGCTCGGCCGCGGACGAGCCATAAAAACGAAATGATGCCGACCCGGCCGATGAACATGACGATCACCAACACCAGCTTGCCAAACGGGCTGAGCTCAGAGGTAATGCCGAGCGACAGCCCGGTCGTCCCAAACGCTGAACATACTTCAAACAAAAGCATAACGACAGGAAGCGACGATTCCGAGACGGAAAGCGCAAGAACCGCCGCAAAACAAAGGAACAGCGCACCGATAAAGACAACAAACGATTTTAAAATATCTTCCTCATGAATTTCACGCCCGAACACTTTGACCGCTGAGCGCCCTTTCGCATAATGCCAAACCGTTAACAAAATCACCGCCAACGTCGTCGTCCGGATGCCCCCGCCAACGCTGCTCGGGGAAGCACCGATAAACATCATCGCGCTCAAAAGCAATAACGTCGGGTCGGAAAACTCGTTCATATCCATCGTCGCCAGCCCGCCGCTGCGCGATGACACCGACTGAAACAAGGCGTAAAAGAGCGACCGGTGCCACGGCTTTCCAGCGAAAAAATGGCTCCATTCAAGCGCATAAATCGCCACCGTGCCAAAGAAGACGAGGGCAAAAAACGTCACCGTCGTCAACTTCGTAAACAGCGAAAACCGGTAGCGCCCTCGGTCGCGCGCAAACAAAAACTCCTTCACCTCAATGAGCACAGGAAAGCCAATCGCGCCTAGAATGATCAGAATGATATGGATGACTTGCACGAAATAATCACCGGCGAACGGAATCAGCGACTGGCCGGTAATATCAAATCCAGCGTTCGTCGTGGCACTGACCGACGCAAACACCGCCTGCAAAAGCGCCTCCGGCCACGTCGGAAAATAACGCAAAAAATACACGCCCAAAATCAGCGCACCGACCGCTTCAATGGCCAGAATCAAGAAAAAGATGTCCCGCGTGAGCTTCACGAGCCCTGAGAGCGCAAGACGGTTTTGATCGGTCATGATCAGCTGCCGCTCACGAAACCCGATTTTTTTGCCAACTAACAGCCAAATGAACGTACTAAGCATCATTAACCCTACGCCGCCCACCTGCATCATCACAATCAACAAAACAATCCCAAACGTATTAAACGTCTCCGGAATCGACACAACCGTCAACCCGGTCACACTAATGGCGCTCGCCGCCGTAAACAGCGCATCAATCCAGTGAAGCTCCACTCCCGGCTGATGCACAATCGGCAGCCATAACAGCACCGTCGACACCGCGACGGCCGCCAAATAAAACAGAATGATCAACTGAATCGTCGACAACTTCAACCATAATGAACGTTTGATTGTCATGCCGTCACCACCATTGCCCCGACCAGCGCGCGGGCAGCTTCCGTACGCCGAGTTCACATCGTAATGGATTGTCCCGATCAATCGACGTTTTTTTCCATTATATCAAATCCCTTTGCCAAGAAAGAAACAAAAGGAAGAACTTTCGACAGAAAAGCGCCTAGGGAGCCACAAGCCAAAAAAAGAAACGCCCGACGCATCAGGCGTTTCCCGTTTACAAGTTCATTCCTTGACAAGCGAATCCAAAATCTCACCCAGCTTCAGCTCCACGCACGCCATCGACGTATCGGCGGCGCCGTAATACATTTTCACAATATTACCGTCCACAAGCGCCCCGCATGAGAACACGACGCGGCCGAAAAAGCCGTTCACCTCATAATCCGCTTCCGGCTCAACAAGCGGCCGCTCCGAGCGGGCGATGACTTTTGCCGGATCGTTCAAATCGAGCAGCACCGCCCCCATGCAATAGCGGTGGTCATCCGACGCGCCGTGGTACAACTCAAGCCAGCCTCGCTCCGTTTTGATCGGCACCGCCCCGCCGCCGATGCGGGCGCTGTCCCACTTTCCTTCGCGCAGACCGAACAAAAAGCGGTGATTCCCCCAATGAAGCAGATTCTCCGACTCCGCGATCCACACCTCAGGGCGGCCGTTGCTTCTCGGCACCGGGCGATGGAGGGCGTAATACTTGCCGTTGATCTTCTCCGGAAAAATGAGCACATCTTTGTTTTCCGGCGCGAAAATCATGCCGTGGTGCGTCACCGTCTGAAAGTCTTTCGTCGACACCATCGCCTCGCCGACTCCTTTTGGCGACACGGCGCTGAAATAAATGTAATACGTGCCGTCAATGTACGTAATGCGCGGATCTTCAATGCCGAACGTCTCGAGCTCATTCGATGGATAGACGAACGGGCGGTCGTCGATCGTAAACCGCCGCCCGTCCCGACTTCGGGCGAGGCGCAAATACGAAAGCGACGTCAAGTAAGCGAACCGCTCCGCCCCCGCCTCTTTGATCACCCGAGGATCGGAAAAATCATAGCGCGGATCGTCTTTGCGAAATTCGTAAACATCGACCTTCCCCGTCTCTGGGTTCCATACCGGTGCTTTCACGATGTTCGGGTCATCCGACATCGGCCGCTCCGCCACCCGAAGAAGCAGCAACACCTCCCCTTGGAACGTCGCCACCCCGGCGTTAAACGCCCCGATCACTTCAAACCCGTCGTGATGCGGCGGCACATCGTTCGGTGTAATCAGCGGGTTCTCTTCATAGCGGTAAAGGTGCATCGTCACCCCTGCCTTTCGTATTTCGTAAATGGATCCACGATCGTGAGTTTTTGCGCTTCTGCGTCACTTGTTCCAGCGTAAAAATCGGCCGTGCCGTCCCCGTTGCGAATCAATCCGCCGCTAAACACGACATCCGCCAAATCCGGACGCTTCGCCGGGCCATCGAGGAAATGGGCTCTTGTGGCGATCAACTCCATGTCCGACGCTTCCCCCGTATCCGGATTGAACGCAAACACCATCGGATAATAGTGGCGGTTCCGCTCGTGATCGAAACAAGCGATATGGCCCAAGACACCGACGAGCCCATTGTCAAGCAAATGCACCTCATTGGCGCCGCCCCATTCTTCATCCGAAAATTGGCCGTCAATGAGCGGAGCCTTCTCAATCGCCTCCACCGTCAACTCATCGAGCGCACCGATGCGGGTGAAGCCGATTTTTCCGCGTCCGCCTTTTGCCCCGCCTGTTTGATTTCCATTCACTTGAAGCCGCTTTGTTTCATTTCCTCAATCTCCGTCACAGGCAATCCGGTCAGTTCGTGAATCGTCTGCGCATCAAACCCTTTCATCAACATCCGTTTCGCAATGTGCCGTTTTTCTTGTTCCGCTCCCTCTTTGCGCCCTTCCTCCCGTCCTTCCTTTCGGCCTTGAATTTTTCCCTTTTGCTCGTACGAAATAATCAATTCCAGCACGCGTTCTTTTTCTTTCGTCTCCATTTGTTTCACCTCGCTTCGAAGCTGTTGTTCTTCTTCATCGGACAGCTTCACATACGTTTCAAAAAAGCCCATCAACAAACGCTGTCTTGCCTCGTCTAGCTCAAGACGCACCAACATGCGCAAAAATTGCTTTTTCAGTTCCACTCGTTCACTTTCAGTATACCCCATTTTGCTAAGCAGCGCAGCCGCCACCGGGTTGTCGGTGCGGATGAATTGGCGCCAGTTTTGCTTGCGCAACTCCACATGGAAAAAGCGAAAGTCAAGCACATCGCCAAACGGAAAGGAGAGCGTGAACGAAGAGGGTTCATCTCGGATGGCATCATAGCTGAAGACGGCAATCGGAATGATCGGAGTGCGGTATTTTTCAAACAAGCGGCTGAAGTAAAGAAACATTCTTTCTGGAAATGACGATTGAACGTACGCTTGGTTTTCTACGTGAACAATGATCAATCCGTCTTTTCCTTTGAACTTCGTCTCGACGAGCAGGTCAACGCGGTACTTCTCCCCAGCCGTTACGTCCGTAAACAGCTCTTCGGACAAAAACGACAAATGGTTGAAATCAATATGCTCGTGCATATCCGGAAAGAAGAGAAGCACAAATTCCTCAAAAAACGTCTGCAACAACTCCTTGAACAACCGGTCGTGATCGATCGCCATACATTCACCTCACACGAATACGTTTCGTATTCTCTTTTTCGACATCATCAAGCAAAATCCTGCCGATGGCACAAAAATGGCTGTCCCTTTTCGAGAAGAGACAGCCAAGACGCCAACCGCAATGTGAAGCCCCCTCCATTCCTGGATATGAATGTTCCGCCACTTGCACGCAAGGCCGAAAAGCAGGGGATGCCAAGGCGGCTACATCCCCGCCTTCCTTCCGCCCTCCACCGCCTTCGCCCGGCGGAAACGGGCGATCACGTCATCCATCCCCCCGCTGCCGAACATCACGCCCACGACGATGAAAAGAAAACCAGCCAGCTGCATCGGCGAAATCGGCTCGCCCAGCAGCCAATGCGCCCCAAGAAGCGAAAAAAACGGATTGAGATTGATGAACACCGCCGACTCCGCGGGCCCGAGGTGCTGCACGGCCTGATTGTAAAACATATGGCCGAGCGCCGTCGCGACGACCGCCGAAGCAAGGAAAATCATCCAAAGCGGAAGCGTGCCTTCTTTCAAACTCGATAGGCCGCTCGGCTCGAGCACGAGGCTTAAGACAAACAGCCAAAGCGACCCGAAGACAAGCATCCACCCAGTCATCAACCGCGCCTCGACCGTCGCCTTTTTGATCATAATAAAGCTGATCCCTTGCGCCAAGACGGCCAAAAAGACGTACACATCCCCAATGGACAAATGGCCAAGGCCCCCGTCGCCGCTCGCCACAACAAACACGACGCCAAAAAACCCAAGCGCGATGCCAAGCAGCCGAAACAACGTCGGCCGCTGGCCTAAAAACACGATCGCCAACAGCGCCGTCACAAGCGGCACAAGCCCCAGCACAAGACCCGCATTCACCGCTGTCGTCCTCGCAATTCCCAACGCTAAAAAGAAGTGATGGGCCACCACGCTGAACAATGCAGCCAAACCAATCTGTTTCGCCTCATTCCAACTGACTTTTTGAAGCTTGCCGATCCCCCATAAAAACAAAAGCACGACCAACCCGGCCGTTAGAATGCGCAGCGCCGTCAACGCGACGGGCGAAAAATGCTCCACCAAAACTTTCAACGCCGTCACATTCAGCCCCCAGGCGACCATGATCCCGACAAGCAACACATAAATGAATGATCTCTTCATCCCTCTCTCCCTCTCCTGCACGTTCGGTTTTTCTCAACATGGAAAAGGAAAAACGGAGCCGATGGACGCTCCGCTTTCCCACCCGTTTCCGCATAGAACGAATGAATTCACTTCCGCTGCAATGGCTTCTGCCCTCTATTTTACTACACCACAGCGGATTTTTTGACTCAAAAGCACCGTCATCTCAAGCCCGCGGCATGTTCTTCCTTTCTCCGCCCATATCGGCCGTCCATCGTGCATATGGTATAACAGAGAGGAGAGAAGACCCCATGTTCCCACGCTACCGCCAAAAGACGATCCGAGCCAGGACGGGGGTGGCGGTTCTCACTGCCGTCGCCGTGTTGGTGGCGATCTTGTCTCTGTTTCTTTCGAACGAACGGAACGAGGCAAAGGAAATCGTTGACACGTTTTACCGCTACGAGCAGGCAGGGGATTTTGGCAGCTCTTGGGAGCTGTTTCACCCGCTTATGAAAAAGAAATTCCCAAAAGACGTCTACATCCAGCGCCGCGCCCACGTCTTTATGCAAGACTTCGGCGTCGAGACGTTCGACTACCGCATCGATGAGGTGGAAAAACTGTCGTCATGGTCGATGTCTGATGAGAACAAACCGCTTCACGACGTGTATCGCGTCCGCGTCATTCAGACGTTCCATAGCGCTTTTGGCGTGTTCGAAATCCATCAAGACGTCTTCGTCGCCAAAGAAAAAGGGGAAAAGAACATTTTGTTCCCTTACCGCCCGTAACCCCCAACATCGATGCGGCCCCGATATCGACCGGGCGCCGCTTTCACCGCTCCTTCCATTCCTCGATGATCTCAAGCGTCCGATTAATGCCGACATTGTATATCAACAGCTTAAGCAAGTTTTCCCGCTCCTCTTTCGTAAAAAAGAGATCGCCGTCAATGATCTCAAGCGGGACAGGGGAGAGCTCGGCATACAGCTCATAATCAACCTTCTGTCCTTCCGGTTTTAGGACAAACGTTCTCATTCGCGCCATCCTCCTTTTTCACCTACACGTTTTGACAAGAAACACCCGTTAGGCAACGCTCCCTGTCAAGTATAGACTAACGCACAGCGCGTTCATACGGCATGGCGGCCGCATGCCATGCGCATGAGACTCTCTTCCCATTTGAGCAACCTTATTCGAATCTTCTCATACACTAATGTATCATCAATCGGAGCTGTTTTCTCCATCCAGCGAAAAAAAGGAGCGAAATGCCATGTACAAACATATCGTCAAACACGGGGAAACGATCGCCTCCATCGCCCGCGACTACCGCACATCTGTTGAGGCGCTCCTTCGCGCCAATGGGTTGACCGCCGCGTCCGTCATCTTCCCTGGCCAAGGGATCGTCATCCCCCACCTTCCGCCGAAAGGATCGATTCCCTACACGATCCACATCTCGATCAGCCGCCGCCAGCTGACGTTAAAACACCGGGGACGAACGATCCGCACGTATCCGATCGGCGTCGGCAAAATGGTCACCGCCACCCCCGTCGGCGATTTTGTCATCGTCAACCGCCAGCCGAACCCGGGCGGTCCGTTCGGCGCCATGTGGCTCAGCTTATCCAAAGTCCATTACGGCATCCACGGCACGAACGACCCGTCCTCGATCGGCAAATACGTATCCAAAGGCTGCATCCGCATGCACAACAAAGACGTGCTCGAACTCGCCTCCATCGTTCCGAACGGAACGGAGGTGTTCATCCGTCCGTGAGGGCAAAACAGCACCATTCATCCATCTGTTCCGGGTCGCAACCTGTTTTCTGTTTCAAGGAGATGCCATGCGCTCCCACCGAACGAACACCGTGTTCCCGCTCACGATGGCAGCTGACAATCGGTCGGGCAAGTAGTATAATTTAGGTAAAAAGCGAATGGAGTGGAGAGGATGCCGGGCGGGATCTCGCATCACGCCAAAGACATTTTGTTCAAATCACTCAGCGCATTGTACCAAAACCAAGCCCTCGATGTATACGGACTTCACGGACTCCCGCGGATCAAAGCAGTGCTGCCAACCGAATTTCCGTCTGTTCGGGCGGACGAACGGCGCGCCGACACCGTGTTTCTTCTCGAAGACGATTCCATTTTGCTTCTGGAATACGAAAGCAACGAACGATTTCTCGACAACCATTTGAAGTATCTCGATTATGCCTGTCGGCTCCTCCACACATACTATCAACAGGAAAAACGAATCCGCCCGATTCGCATCGTTGTGATCTACACAAGCGATGTCACGACCGCCCGCGAACGGCTTGACGCCGGCGATGTGTTTCTTTCATCCAAAGCGGTGTTGCTTGGCGAATTCAACGGCGATGCGATTTTCCATGCCATTGAAGAAAAAGTCCACAACGGCGAACCGCTCACTCCAGAAGAAACGATGAAACTCATCCTCGTGCCGCTCATGCACACCCGCTTCGACCGGCAAACGATGATCGAAAAAACGATCGAGCTGGCGAAAGCGATCGGCGACGAACCGAAACAGCTGCACATCATCGCTGGCGTTCTGACCGCTACAGACAAATTCATCGACCGGTCATACGCCGAAAATGTAAAGGAGTGGATCAAAATGAACAAAGTGTTTCGCCTGTTAGTCGAAGAACTTGAACAAGAAAGAGAAGAAATGTTGAAGAAAGTGATGCAGGAAAAAGAGCAAGCCTTGCAAAAAATCATACAGGAAAAAGAGCAAGCGGTTAAGCAAGCCGAAAAACAGAAAGCCATTGAAATCGCCAAAAACTTCCTTGATGTCTTGCCCATCCACGAAGTAGCGAAACGAACCGGCCTGACCGTCGCCGAAGTCGCCGACCTTGCAAAGGAAATGGACCGATAGGCAGCACAAAAGAGCCGCAACCGCGCGGCTCTTTTCATGCCCTCTCCCCAACGATAACAAGTGCCTTTTTCCGTCCCCCTACCCCTGCACAGCTTCCGATCCGAACGAACTTCGCACATCGGCCAGTTGCACCGCCAGTTTTTCCAGTTCATCAGCGCAACCGATCGTTTCCACAAACCGCTTCGGCAGCTGGCTGTATCCGACTTCAAGCCCTTTCAGCCCTCCCGCAATGGCTGCAATCGTATCGCTGTCTCCACCCATATTCGCGGCCGAAATGACGACATCTTCGAACGAGTCACAACGGAGCAGCCAATGCAGCACCCACCCCATCGTATGGACGACATACCCATCAGGAGGGTAGGCAGGCGTCACCATAAGCAGCGGCTCATAACGGGTATGCTCCACTTCTTTCCGAATCGCCTTGGCGAGCGGCTCTCCTTGAAGCACCCGAAAGGCGATGCGGTTGTAAATCAGGCACGCCTCTGTCGCCCGTTCGTCCGCATGTGTCATGCGGGAATGCAAAGCCGTTATTTCTTCCATCTTCTCTTGGTCCGCATACGCCAGCGCGATCGGCAAACAGCGCATCAGTGACCCATTGCCTGCACATCTTCCCCCTAACTCCTCGCAAGCCTGCACCGCGGCCGCAAACCAGTCGCCCTGATACCGCCTCAACACCGTGCGGATGATGATGCCGACATCGGGCGGGTCGGTCTCGTACCACCGCAAAAACTCCTCGCCAATGTCATGAATCGGGCATGTCGGATCGCGAATGATCCCCCGCGCTACCGCGATCGTCATCGCCGTATCGTCCGTTACTTCCCCGGGCTTCAAGTCAAGGAAACCACCGCCAATGATGTCCGTCACCTTTCCATACTTGCGGCGGACGTCGTCAACGCTCATAAACTCCGTCGTCGCCCCGAGCGCGTCCCCGATCGCCACCCCAAACAGTCCGCCTTTGATTCGATCCAACACCCTGCAGACTCCCCCCTTCCCTATGTGTGAACGGCCTCAATCGTCAAAACTATCGATTGCGATCCATCGCGGTTACGCACCGCACTCCCCAAAGGTCTTCAGGCCGACGTGAAGTTGTTCTCCAGATTCCCGTCCGGACTCGTCCGCTCATAGCCGCCGCCCTGTTCCCCGGTCAAGTTCACGTCTGTGTTCCCGTTGCGCCACACCATGTGCCACATCTCCGACCATCCGCCACTCTCCTTTCCCACCCCCATCTTCCGCTAATATTTATTTTTCATTTCTACACTTTTCCTATTAATCCTTCCCCTTCCATAAATATTTTTAAGAATAGCGACTCAGGATAAACGATTCAGTCTAAATCCCAATCCTTGCTCGTTCACAGACATGTTGTCCATAAATAGGATTATAGAACCAAGTCTTTTTTCCTAAGTTATGTATTCTACATCCTCTCAGAACAATCACTCCCCTTCGCCACCATCGAGCAAGATGACAACGGTTATGTAGACGCGCCCCCTCCTTTCTAACCATTCGCTCCACCAAGCTTTTCAAAAAGAAGCGCCAAGTGAGATGACATCTTCATTCCCCGTCGCCACGGTCTTGCGACAGTGGCCGTTCCCGTTTATCACACTGCCGCTTCATCTTTTTCAACTTCTTTTTAATCTCTATGAGCGAACGATGGATTTCCGCCGAAAGAAGCCCGTCTTTCCTCGCCAATAGTCCTTCGTCGATCATGTTCAAATGATCCCACGCTCTTTGGACCGTCTCTTCGTCGTAATTTCCGGGGTTGATGATGATCTCCAACAACTTCTCTTTTGTGTAGCTAAGGCTTTTCACAATCTCTTTCAAACATTCCATCTCGACGTGTCTGCTGTCTAGCAGCCATGGCATCTGTTCCCCTTGTTCCATCGAGCCTTCCCCCCATCTTCCCGCGCGGTGTCGCTCTGAGGCATGTTCCTGGCAGCTGACTTCCCTCCTCGACAGGCCAGCGCTGCCTTCCATCTCCGCACCGTGTTGTGCCCTCTCCTCACCCCGGCCTAATTCCACTAGTCTGTATGCCCGTCAGCCAAATCCCACCGTCCCTAGCGCTTTCGTTCCTTATGCATCACCTTGGCGTCCGACTCTGTCCCCTGTTAACCAAAATCCCCCTCACGATGTACATCTTATTTCGCCACACCGCCGTTATGCCTAGGATCAACCATGCAAAAATATTCAGCCATAAACAAAGATGCCCGCTGTTGAAGTGCGGTTTACATTTTCTCCAGTTCGTCCAAAGAAAGATACCTGACGGGATTCTGTCCCTTGAATCTCCTCGCTATTTCACTTTCCTTCCGTCGCAACTTCTGCAGAACTTCTACGGGAGCCTCTACGCCCTCAAACCGCCTTTTTTTCTGCCCTTTTTCCTCGATAGTTTCCCATTTTTCAGGACGAAAAGCACAAACGATTTTTCCATGATTGATCCCTACTACATACTGGATATACGGGAATCTCCGTTCGTTTATCAGCCAGTTTCCACGTATCGCTTCATAGTAGTCTTTTCCCTCTGCCAATGTATGATGGATTTTTACCAGCACTATTTCTTCCTTCACGTCTTTCTCCTCCCTTTATCCGTTGATACACACCGCCGTGCGCTGAAGAAACATGTCCAGTCATAAGACGACCGCATCTGTCTCGGACCTTTGGCCTTGATTGATGGGTTCGGGTATGTACTCATTACCCGTTTCGTTACAGTCGTTTATCGTGGGCATCCCCTCTTGCCAGCGGCGTTTTTCAGGTAAACATTGACTTGCTTCTGCGTCCAGTTAACGGGATTGCCTCGCCCATGCAAAATCATTTCCAGCTGATATTGCTTCCCCCATCATCAACCTTATGCCCTTCCTGCTGAAGACTCTCTGTTCATTTCACCCCAAACGTCGGCCTTTTCCAGTGCACCGCAGCGCAATCGGCCATGAAAAGTGAAAAGAAATTCATGCCATCTATAACTGATTCTATATACCCTCAAAAAACCCTTTTTATTCCACGAATTCATCAAAACCTATGACAATGGAAACGGCATGGCGCTCGCCAAGCGTTGGGACGGATACGGGCATTCCATGAAGGAAAATGAGCGTTGGATGCTTGACGAAACAGCTGTTCGACACTTCAACCGGACAAACAGCAATGACACGTTCTAGAAGAAGGGCAAAAAAAGCGGACAACGCGATCAAAAGGGGAGGTGGAAGACAGCCAAAAAGAGGGGGGCAGCGAAAAAGAGAGTGGAAACTGCATACCCGCCTGAACCAAAAAGCGCAACCATTCACCTAGGGTTCGCTTGCAAAGAAATGCGGCACCGGGCAGCCTCAGCAAATTCGCGATTGAATATAAACACAAAATATCGTATATTTATAAAAAGAAAATCTATAATCATACGATAGTGAGGGAACCCGATGCAAATCGACCACGCAGTCACCAGCGATGTAAAGGAAATGCACGCATTAATTCAACACTATGCGGAAAAAGGCTTGGTTTTGCCCCGTTCGTTGTTATCCATCTACCAGCACTTGCAATGCATGTATGTGGCAAGGGAAGACAACCAAATCGTTGGAGTCGCTGGGTTGCATATCCTAGGGCACGATCTTGGGGAAGTCCGTTCGTTAGTCGTATCGCCTGACCATATGGGGAAAGGAATCGGCCGCATGCTCGTCGACCATATTGCGAACGAAGCGGCAAGACTCGGGGTGAAGCGGTTAATCTCCTTCACTTACCAAGTTGAGTTTTTTCGAAAATGCGGATTTGAAATCGCCGAAAAAGCAACGTTGCCTGAAAAAGTGTGGATTGACTGTGTCAATTGCCCCAAGCTGGACTGTTGCGATGAAACAGCCATGATCAAATACATTTGACCCTTCTCCCACCTGCGCAACCGCGAAAAGGTGGGAGATTTGCTTGAAAACAACCGCCCTGCGACAGAGCGGTTGACACCTGCTTCTTTGTCGAGAGGGTGCGAAATGTGAGGTCTTCGCCAATTCCCCCCGACTCGTGCGCCCCAACGGCATTGAAATAGCGAAGGACGACATCGTTGAGCCCATAGCAGAGGCAAAATCGACCAAAACTAATGGATTTGTTCGTTAATCATATGAAAATTAATATTCACCGGTATCAACTTCTTTATACGCTCAATATCCCGCTTCTTGTAGTCCATAATCACAATGCCAGTGATGACCTCATCCTCTTCAGAAAACCGGATAAACACACCAGGAGCTGCTTCGTCATCGTACGACACTTTTGGTTCGCCCAAATAAATATAAAGAACATCGTGATCATAGTCATAGGAGTATTTAACGTTTTCCTGTAAATTTTGGACGAACATAAATCGCACCTCCTGTCTCTTGGTTTAACCTGCTTTTGGCGATGACGGTAACAACGTCACCATACGCTTCATCTTCATGGTCGACAATAACGACCAACGCCTTTAGCGACTTAAACTTAGGCAATTGCACAAGATCTATATATTTTTGTCTTGTATCATGCTGATCGTCCGGATTATTTGGCAATATAAAACAAGGATCTTGAATGACGCTCTTGACCATATCTTCTTGGCCTATAAACTCTTCCCTTGTATGATCCCCACCAACAATATGATAATTCCATGTTGTGCTTTTAAGCCGCACCTCTCTGCCTAGAGGGTCCTCAGTTATAAATATGTAGTCTGTATTGATCTTGTTACCTTCCATTATTGCTCACTCTTCACACCAATAATACCTAATTGCGAAAGTTCCTGAATCTTTTCCTCGCTTGGCGGGGAAGGGATTTCACCGAATATCTCTTCATACTGCTTAATGTAATTCAATAACAAATAGGCAAATTGTTTGGCGTGTTGTGGGCTCATAGTAACCTTTCCGAGGTATATATTTCCATCGGGCGATTGCTGTTGAAGATTAAGGATAATATCATGAAGACTCATACTTAAACTAATGGAATTACAATAAACATTGAAGGGTCTCTTTTCCATATTCCCTTCCATATACCTTTCCTCTCCCTTTTAAAACGGTATTGTAATTATATTTTATACCTTAAAGAATTTTCTTGCACTCATTTCATTAGGGAAACCGCTGTATATAGAAAATGCCTATAAATAAACCGCCCCACCAAGGGGCGGCCTAATCATCGTCCTTTCCGCTGATGCCATTTCCACGCGCTTTCGATGGCTGACAAGTGACAGGCACCCTCACCCCCTCACAAATTCAGCATATTTTTTCTTCCGCTCTGTTTTTGTGCCTGAAAAGTAATCTAATCATGCATCCATATTCATAAATTTCGGAGGCAGCGATTTGGGATGCATATACAAATAAACTCTCCATCGGTAAGGTTCCGGCGCATGCACCATATGAGCTTCTACAGGATTGAGATGAATATATCGACTCACTTCCAACATTCCGCTGTCATTGTCAATCAATTTACCATAATAACGTTTTTCAAATACATGTCCCGTCAAACGATAGCGAGTATTATAATAATTCGCATACCGTTTGTTCATGAGCGCCATGACTTTCGAAATCGGCTCCTGTTTTGAGCGCAGCTGCAGGTGAAAGTGATTCGTCATAAGGCAATATGCGGCTATTTCAAATGGGATTTTTTCGTGAAGCTGGTGGAGGATATGAAGAAAAGCGAGAAAATCATTTGTTTCCTTGAATAGGGGATCACGCCGATTGCCGCGGCAAACGATATGATAAAACCGATGGGGCACCCAGATCCGCTTTTGCCGTCCCATTCTTTTTACCTCGCTGTTGCCTGTTGCTTCGTATATGTTTTCAGCCATCTTAGCGTCATCGCTTCCCAAAGCGATTCATCCGCTATCTCTTCGGTTCCCTTTAAATCGGAAATGGTCCTTGCCAGCCGAATGATTTTCGTTTGTACACGATTGCTCCATTGATGCTGGGATGCCCATTGCTGCAACAGAAGTTGCTGCCTTTTGGCAAGCGGGCTTTTTTCCATTAATAACTCAAAAGGAACACGCCCATTCGTTATTTCTTTTCCGTAACGTTCATATTGCTTTCTTCTTGCTTCTTCTACTCTTTTCCTTATGGTTTCCGAAGATTCCGAAACCCTCGTTTCTTTGGTGAAATCAATGACTTCCAATGACAATAAAACATCCATCCGGTCATAAATCGGCCCGGAAACACGATTTCGATACGCTTGAATTTGTTTCGGACTACATGTGCAATAGCGCGTTCTTGAGCCTAAATATCCACACGGACACGGATTCATCGCCCCAAGCAAAATAAAGTCCGCAGGATATGTTACCGTCGACGAAATACGGCTAATCGTCACTTTCCCCGTCTCTAACGGCTGGCGAAGCATATCCAGCGTCTTTTTTGCAAATTCCGCCATTTCATCGAGAAATAAAACACCGCGATGTGCCAGCGACACTTCGCCAGGCTTTGGGTGCGTTCCCCCGCCAATTAAAGAAACCGATGAAGCGGAATGATGCGGATGACGAAAAGGCGGATGGCCGCTCTCGATTTTTTCCCCTGCCAGCTGGTACAAACTGATCACCTCTAACTGCGCATCATGAGAAAGGCTCGGCAAAATCGTCGGAAACGTTTCCGCCAACAAACTTTTCCCGCACCCAGGCGGTCCAACCATTAACACGTGATGTCCGCCTGCCGCTGCGATCTCCAATGCTCGCTTTGCTTGATGATAGCCAATAATCGATTGAAAATCCCGATGATGCTTTCGCGGGGAGTCCATGATTTCAGGAGTGCGAAAAGCTGGGGATAACGAAAGAACACGTTGTCCTTGCAGATATTGCACCGTTTCTTCCAATGTCTGAACAAAGATACAACCGAGATCTTTCAAATGATGAAGCGGAAGTGTGGGATCATACGGAAGGTATACTTTTTGAAAACCGAGCTTCTTTGCCGCCAATATTGCTGGAAGCATGCCATCCACCGGCTGAATCGCTCCATCCAACGATAACGAACCTAAAAACGCTGCATCGGGGGAAACCGGCGCTGTCAGCTTGCCCATTGCCTTCAAAATCCCAATCGCCATCGCCAAATCAAACATCGGGCTATGCTTTTTCCGCTCCGGCGGAGACAAATGAACAACGAGCCTTTTATCAAAAAAGTCGCATCCGAAAGCATAAAGCGAAGCAAGAACACGTTCCTTTGCCTCTTTCACCGACGCATCCGGCAACCCAACAATCACCATCGCCGCAATCCCCGGCACCTCCTGCACCTCCACCTGCACCCGATACCCTTCTAACCCCCTTAACCCAATGCTTAAAATCTTCACCGTCACTCATCCATCCCTCCCAATCACAGAACATTAGTTCTCACCCATCATTGTAATACCCTCTCATTTATCTTTCAATTACCAATATTTCGACAAATTTCGGGCGGTGAGCGCCACTTCCGGATATCGCGAAAACGCTGCAAAAGACGACAGAGTGGATGTCATTGCCTGGATGGAAAAAGAATCCGTGCACGTCATATCTGGAGTTCGGCCGGGAAGACTCATTTTTAAACCGAATGGGCCATTGGTGGATGAGTATGAACAATCGTGGGATCTAGCAGGAGATGCAGGCGTTTTGAATCTTACGGTAAAGAACAATAAGATTTTTTATGATGAATATCCGGATGCACTGGCCCGATTGTACAGCTCGCTGACTTCTCATGGAGGAAATTATCTTGTTGCAAGTGCTAAACCGGGATTTGAATTTATCGGTGAAGGCTCTCCAACTCATGTTGGAGGAGCAAGCCACGGGGGGCTTCATAAACAAGATTCGCTAGTGCCGATGATTATAACTGGCACCGATTCGTCCCCAAAACATTTACGCATGATTGATTTAAAAGATTGGATTTTAACACTGATTGATTGACGCAGATAAACAATCAGCCTCCCGCTGACAACACTCCTTCAGCGGGAGGCTCTGTATTTCCTTCACATTTCCACGATGCCGCTTCCATGCACTGAAAATATTATCTTCAAGCGAATATTCCGCTTCTCAGTCCAGTTTCCTTATCCATCTTCTCCGATGAGGCGACAAAGCACGTCGGAGCGCTCAGTCAGTCGTTGGATTCCATGACGGCTTTGCGACTGGTCCCTTTTTCATCTGTTTCAACGACTTCGTTGGCGGAATAGCCTAAGCCGTTGCCGAGGGTTATAAATAGCCATGGCAATGGATCAAGCCATCCCTGCTAATGTTAAATCTTTGACAAACTTCGAAGCACGGCAGGTATTATCCCATAACAGGGGCTAATTCATCCAATGTTGCACCTTGGAAAGAAGGAATCTCGCACTCAAAGGCTACTTTCAGCCACCAATGAGGAGTTGATTTTTCATTCATATACACAACACGAACAGAAGGGTTCGCTCCATTTTCTAACAAGGAAAAGACGGCCTTACTATAAAAGGCTGGAACATATCCAAGCTTCTTCCCTCCGTGAGTATAGATAGCAACAGCATGGGGATCATAAGTGTTTGTTAGTTCTTGTACTAATTTCAACGTTTCGTTAATGGCTAGCCATGTTGCCCAATTTTGAGGAAGATTTTGATAGCGCATGCCATGAACAAAAAAGCTGACACGCAGCTTTCCATCGTCTTCAAGACGCAGCGGTTGCTCAAAAGAATAAGTGTCGCTGGCTAACCGCCCACGTGTTTGTTGAAGCAAGTCCATCTTAGTGGAATTCTCATCCAGACCTAAATCGGACAAAATGGCTTTAAAATCCGCACGATCTGGTGACGGCAATCGGCGTTCAAACGCCGGAAACAGCTCCTTTGATCGATATATTTTAGTTGGGTCTGGGAAAGCCGGATGCAACATATACCCGTTATTCAATGCATCTTTCAGTTTTCCGTGACCAGAGGCATTATAGGTGTAAGTGAACTCATAATAGCCATCATAATGAGAAAGAGTTCCTATATGATAAAAAGAACGGGTTTTAGGATTTTGCCAAACCACTAAAAGTGTATGAACTTTTTTCATGTTATTGATCATCCCTTCCAATCCACTCCAATATTTTCTTTCTTCGAAAAGGCACTATATTCAATAACCAGTCTTTTTGTGCCTCGCTTAAAATATCTAATGATTGAATAAAATCAGAATACCTTATTAAATCAAATTCAACTAACTTTTGGATACTTTGATTAAACTCATCTGTAAAGTTTTTACTAATATATGTTAACAAGTCTTTAGCTTTGACCTTTTTCTTTTCAAATATACCCGCCTTAACCCTTGTTTTTTCCGTATATTTGTTCATTTCTTGGGGATTCGAGACCATTTGTATCAGCTTTTCATCTTCAAATCGAAACCCTAAAGAAGCACCGTTATCATAAATGGGAGAGAATTTTGCTCCTGTTTCAAGAAATAGCAATTGCCAATTAAATGGGTGCCTATCTTGATTGCCAATAAGAATATCAAACAATTGCATATCTATAAACTCTGATTTTATGGTCTCCCAATACACAAATTTCTTCATTATTTTGAATCCAGCATCAATGAGTTCCATGTCCTTCAACGAGGATTCTTGGAGCTCCTTATAATCGTCGACTAGCGCTGATAATAAAACTCCACCTTCTTCAGCCATTTTTGCATCATATTCCTTTACAAAATTTCGTAGAAGACATCCTCTTCTACCGTTTCTGGTTACAATCTCAACACTCATCATTTCTAAACCAAATATAGCTCCAATTTCAGCGGCAATTAGTTCTGTAATATCCTCCCAAGAAACTCCTTCTTTAAACTGCCGCGGGTATTTTATAAGATAATGTATTTTCTCTGGAGATATCAATTCCTCTTTCTCCAGTGTACTTTTTCTACCATACCCGACTCGTTCCCACTTACTGACATCTCTCAACAATGCTAATCGTTCCTTTTTCGTACAATCTTACTATGTATTTTAACACTAAATGATGCAAATTTATCATTCATCATAAAATTACGGCGTAACGATTTAAAATTTCGGTCATCAAAAACCAAAAAAGGACAATATGATTGGAAACTATTTTTTAAATATTTACTGATTCATTGATTTCTATTTTTGTTGGTTCCACATTTGCGTAATATTTTGGACGATAACCTTGGAGGCACACTTTTTTGATTACCCCATTCTCAACAACAAATGTTAAATCCTCAATTTCCTGTAGTGTCCCAGTTAAAATGAGTTGTTCTACCACTTTTCCTCGGATCTGTTCCATAGTGTAACCTTTTTCTTTCAAGATACGCAAAAGGTTTGAAATCACTTGTATCTTTGCATTAGAGGGGTTTATAATCATACTTTCTAACAATACGGAAGAATGATCATACCGAGGTAATTCTTCACCAAATAATATTCTCCTTACTCGCAACATATATAGGTTGTAATAAAG